>CAYQFO010000015.1:0-10105 GCA_964416815.1 uncultured Rhodobiaceae bacterium
GTCCCCGATGAGCGCATAACCAATCACACTATTGCTCCCAATCGTGCAATTGCGACCAATCACAACGCCATGCCCGATTATCGCACCGGCGCCAATCAGCGTGTCGCGGCCAATCTCCGCCTTTGGGCCGATTAACGCACCCATACCGATTTTTACATTTTCTTCAAGCTTCGCTGTCGGATGGATTTGATGCCCTTCTTGTAAATCACCCGGCATCGGCAACGAGCGCACCGCTTGCGGATAAAAATGCTGCGCTATCTGCGCCATGGAACGATAGGCGTCTTCACACACAATCGGTAGAGTATTTGTTCCACAAGCCGCTTGCAAATCTTCGCTCACCAACACAGCACCAGCCGGACATGTGCGCAACTTGTCGGCCATTTTCCGATTGTCCAAAAAAGTGATGCAATCCGGGCCAGCACCATCCAAACCGACTATATCTGCCAGCAGCAAATCAGCCCGTCCGTCATAACGGCCACCGACAAGTGTCGCTACTTCATCAACCGTAAATGGTCCGGTTTTGCTGTAAAATCGCGAATCCGCCACCACTCACCCACTACTTTTTCTTTTTTGGTTTTATCGGCTTCACTTTGACTTTGGTCAGTTTTTTATTGAGGCGCCGAATCAACTCATCAGTAACATCAATGGCCGGATTGGCATAAAAAACAGCCCCACGACGCATCACAATATCGGCTTTGCGCTGTTTGGTAATGTCATTAAGCTCGGCCTCGGCGATTTTCAAAATTTTCTGACCGGCCGTCTCACCACCGGCTCTGATAGCAGCCATTTCAGCTTGCAATTCCTCATTCTTTTTCAATTCTTTCTTGCGCAAATCTGTAACTTTTCCGCGCAGGGCATCCTGAGCCATGACATCTTTTTGCTTTTCGATTTTAGCAAAATCAGCCTGTAAATTTTTTCTGATTTTCTCGGCTTTTTTGCGGACGGCCTTGGTTTGACGTTCAAGCTGCTTGGCCATGCTTTTGCCTGCTTTTGAAGCGGCGACAGCCCGATCCACATCAAACACAATGATGGTAAGATTTCCTTCGGCCGCTGCTGGTTGCACCATCAGGCTGCCTATTGCTAAAATGAGAGCCAGTATAAAATTTTGCGTCATTGTTTCCTCTTAAAATTGCGTTCCTATGGTAAAACGGAAGAATTGCGTCTGGTCATAATCTTCTGTCACAATCGGCCGCGCCCAATCAAATCTTAAAGGGCCGAATGGTGAGCGCCATGAAATACTTAGCCCATAAGTCGCCCTGAACGCAAACGTATCTTGAACATCATTCGGCAAACTTGGATTTGGAACTTGATCCGTCTCCCCCAGCCAGCCATAATCAATAAACGCATTGGCACGCATACCAGCTTCTTTAGGAATACCCAAGGGCAGGGAAACTTGTGTGGTACCCACAAGATAACGATTGGCACCAAGTGCGTTACCGCTTGATTTTAGGCGCGGGCCAACACCATTACGCTCAAAGCCACGAAATGATCTGGCACCTCTGAAAAAGCGGTCACTATAAAGGATAGCCCCCCCCTTATAATCGCGAATGAGTCCCATAGTACCGCGTAGATGCAAAATATAACCCTCAGCCAGTTCTTCAAATAAATTGGCCGCCAAGGTGACGCGCAAATAAGACACTTCACCCGATGGGCCAGCCACATTCTGTCCGAAGCTGAAATTCCAACCATCGGTTGGATTAACTAAATCATCACGCTTGTCGATTGAATAATGATACCCAAGTTCCTGCTTAAATCTGGAACCGTCGGTGCCGACGCCTGCTTCTGTCGCACCAGTGACGCCGTTCTTTTCGATGTTGTAGAATAATGCCAGTCGGCCATCCTCTGACAGAGGTAACCCCAATGTTAGGCCAAATCCCTCATCCTCCGTTCCAACCCCTCGTGAGCTTCTATATTCGCGCGCCCGGGTAAAGACATTGAAACCGGCCGATATATCGCGTCCAAGAAAATGCGGCTCGGTGAACCCAACCGTATAGTCTTCCACCTCCTTGCTGACCAATAATTTCAGCCGTACGCGCTGACCCCGCCCGCGAAAATTGCGTTCAGTAATACTGAAATCTGTTGTCGGACTTTGGTTCGAGGAGGCGGCAATACCGAAACTCAATTCACCTGTCGGCTGCTCACGCACATTGACATCAATCACCGTTTGATCTTCGGCACTGCCGGGCGACTCACTTATTTGCACATCGCTAAAAAAGCCAAGACCACGAATCTCGCGTTCCGACCGGTTGAGCAATACACGATTAAAAGCATCCCCCTCCGCCAGACGCATCTGGCGACGAATAACCTCGTCTAGCGTGCGTGTATTGCCGTTGATATTGATGCGCTCCACATAAACGCGTGGTCCTTCCTCAATAATATATTCCACCCGCATAATATGATTGTCGCGGTCGCGGCGCGCACGCGGACGCACATCGGCTGAGGCATAACCAAACTCACCAACCAGCTTGGTTAAAGCATCAACAGTTTTGTCTATCGTGCGCGAGTCATACCGCTCCCCTAGCTGATGGACGATTTGTTCCTCAAGGCGGACAGTGTCAATCGTGTCAATTGTCGTCGAAATAGCGGCTTCGCCAAACGTGTAATATTCCCCTTCTTCAAGGGTAAAGGTGACAAAAAATTCTTCACCGTCGCGGGTCAATTCGGCGTTTGAAGAAATCACCCGAAAATCGGCATAGCCTTTACCCAGATAAAAGCGGCGCAATAATTCACGGTCAAAAGCGATACGGTCGGGGTCGAAATTATCATCTGAAGAAAAAATTTTCCACCAGCGCGACTCGCTTGTAACGATTTCTTCATGAAGACGGTCATCATCATAAACGCGGTTGCCGACAAAGTTAATGGAGCGGATACCTGTGGTCGGGCCTTCGTTAATTTCAAAAATCAAATCAACCCGGTTCTGCGCTAATTTGATAACTTTCGGCTCAATCCGCGCCGCAAAACGGCCGGAGCGTCGATAAAGCTCAATAAAGCGTTCAACATCATCCTGCACTTTGGCGCGGGTATAAATTTGGCGGGCTTTCATCCCACCTTCATTACCCAAATTTGTGTCATTGATAACTGAATTACCCTCATAGCTGACGCGATTTATAATCGGGTTCTCAACCACGACAATCACCAAGCCAGTGCCCTCTCGGCGGATGGCGATATCGGCAAATAGACCCGACGAAAAAAGCGTTTTAACCGATTGGTCGGCCAGTTGCGCCTCGTCAATCATGCCGCGTTTGAGGGTTGTATATTGCAGCACGGTTTCGCGCTCCACGCGGTGTGTGCCCTCAACCCGAATGAAACTGATTGGCTTGCCGATAAGCGCCAAAGCCGGGACCATCATAAACGCCAAAAAAATGGCAGAGAAGGCCAGATAACGCGCCATATAACTTCCCTTATATTTTAAAATCCGAAAAATTGTGACGCTTTATCAAACAGGCCGAGATTTGCCAAATCATTAAAAGTAACAAAAACAAACAACATCAATACAAAGGCAAGACCAAAGCGCAGCCCGATTTCCTGAGCGCGTTCCGGCAATGGCCTACCGGCAATCGCCTCATAAGCATAAAAAGCCAGATGCCCTCCATCCAGCATTGGGATGGGAAACAAGTTTATCAGCCCGATGCTCACCGAAAGAACCGCCGTCAGATTTATCAGTGCCACAATACCCAAACTGGCCGTCTGGCCGGAAAGCTGGGCAATACGAATTGGCCCGCCGAGCATTTCAGCACTTTCGCGCCCCATAATAATCCGCCCCAGAATCACGAATGTCTGCTCAACAATAAAATAACTTTCCTGCGTCCCCATCCACAATGCTGTAAGCGGGTCGTAGCGTATATGGCGCACACCGGAGTCGCCCGGTATCACGGCCACACCGAGCCGACCGATATGATATTCATTACCAAAACGGTCAACCTCCAGAACGCGCTTGGGCGTCGCCCCCAATTCCAAGCGTACACCGCCGCGCATAATGGAAAATGTCAGTGGCACGTTTGCATTGACAGTCACGATACGGCGCACTTGGTTAAAACTGGAAATTTCACCACCATCAATGGCGATAATCAAATCACCGGCCTGCATACCGCCCTGCTCGGCGGCACTGCCTTCCATCACCTGACCAATCACCGGATCGCTCACACGTTGGCCAAGAATGGTATAAAGACCCGCAAAAATAACAATCGCCAACAAAAAATTGGCCAGAGGACCAGCCGCCACCACGGCAGTGCGTTGCCATAATGGCTTGGCAAAAAGCGTGCCGCCGCGCTCAGTCTCGCTCATCTGCTCCAATTTTTCGTGGTCGGGCGTACTGGCTTCGGTTTCATCGCCGAAAAACTTTACATAACCGCCAAGCGGCAACCATCCTATTTTCCATTGCGTGGCGTGTTTATCTTGCCATTGTATCAAAGCGCGACCAAAGCCAATCGAAAATGTTTCCACCCGTACACCACACCGCCGGGCAACATAAAAATGTCCAAGCTCATGGAAAAACACGACAACCGTCAGCACAAACAAAAAAGGAACAATGTAACTGAGGCCGAGACTGCTATAGAGATAGGATATGATTTCCACTTTTTGCTCCCACTTTTCTTTCGTCGTGCATTATGGCCATTTTTCGCCGCAATAAAAGTGTCATTTACCACGCCTCTAGAATCGATATTTTTTAACCGTCTCCAGTGTCTTTTGACGGGTTTGTGTATCACATGCAATAATCGTCGCAAGATTATCACCACCGCCTACTGATGCGCTTTGGCATTGCATAATGGTATCAACAAGTGAAGCAATATCGGTGAATTTAATTTGTCCCTCCAAAAATGCCGCCACCGCGATCTCATTGGCAGCATTCAACACAGTCGGCACCAAACCACCGCTTCGCATCGCTGCCTCACACAGGCCAAGACAGGGAAATTTATCACGGTCAGGCGGCTCAAATTCAAGCTGCCCAATAGCCGCCAAATCAAGTTTCGGCGTATCCAGAGACAAACGTCCCGGATACGCCATGCAATGTGCCAATGGCGTGCGCATGTCGGGCAAGCCTTGATGCACCAGCACCGAGCCGTCGGTAAAATAAACCAACCCATGCACAATAGATTGCGGATGCACCAACACATCAAAAATCTGCGGCGGACAGTCAAATAAATGCTGTGCCTCAATCAATTCCAACCCCTTATTCATCATGGTCGCGCAATCAACTGAAATCTTCGCCCCCATATCCCAGTTTGGATGTGTACGTGCCATTTCCGGCGTCACAGCACTCAGTTCTGAAACCGGTGTCGTGCGAAACGGGCCACCAGATGCGGTTAGTATAATTTTCTCAATAGAATCATTGTCTTGGCCTTGCACTAATTGATAAATTGCATTATGTTCGCTGTCAGCTGGCAAGATTTCCGCAGCATTGTTTTTTGCCGCCGTCATAATCAACCCACCGGCGGCCACCAAACATTCCTTATTCGCCAACACAATGCGTCTTCCGCTTTGCACCAGTTGCATCATCGGCGCCAGTGCGGCAAAACCGACAATCGACATAACCGCCAAATCAACTGGTATTTGGGCAGCCTGCAACAACCCTTCCGGCCCGGCGAGAATCTGGCCACGAAATTCGGGCAAGGCGGCGTGTAGCGTGTCAACACCGCTAGCGTCTGCTATAACCAATATGTCCGGTTGCCATTGCAGTGCCAAATGCGCAAGCTTTTTAACATTGCGATCAGCCGTCAGCACTTTCGGGCGGAAGCTCTCAGGATGGCGTGAAATAATATCCAACACGCTGTCGCCAATCGTGCCGGTCGCCCCGAAAATTGCGACAGTTTGCAGACCGCCTACCACACCCAAAGTGCCTGCGTTATATCGCCACCGCGTATCACCGAAATAATGTGCAGAAAAATCAATACCCCAATCAGCCCGTCCACACGATCCAAAATGCCCCCATGACCGGGAAATATTGCCCCACTATCCTTGATGCCATATTTGCGTTTCAACCCCGACTGGAATAAATCCGCCGCCTGTGCGACCACGGCCAAAACCGCCCCCAAAACGAGTAAGCCCGTCAAATCAGCTTTACCGAACGCCATACCAACGATGACGCCAAAAGAGAGGTAAGCAGCAATCATGGCTCCAATCACGCCACCCATAAGACCAGCCCATGTTTTATTGGGCGATAAGCGTGGCGCCAATTTCGGCCCGCCAATAATTTTACCGCTAAACATGGCAAAAGTATCCACCGCCCAAACACTCACCAGCACATAAAAGACAAGCAACACGCCCAGAATATCGCCGCCCTCAATGCGAAAATGCTGCGCCGCCAAAAGCGGCCAGCCGATATAAAGCAAGCCACCGACAATCGGAGACATCCGCACGCCTATCGCAAACGCCGTAAATCCTCCCAAAAACAGCAGCAATATCAAAAGCTGTATGGCTTCGGCTGGTGAACGCCACACGCTCGCCAGCAATAAAGCCACCACAAAAGCCGTCAGCCATAGGCTGTCACGTCTGTGGGCGGTAGATCTTAAAATACCGGTCCATTCGTGCGCCATTAAAGCTGCTGCACCAATCAGCAAAAAAGTGAACGCAAACCCGCCTAAATAGGTCGCCCCCAGAACGACAGGCACCAGCACAAGCGCCGTGTACACACGCTTTAATAACCCATCGAATTTTCCTTTCGCATGGCTCACTGGTTTTCCTGTCGATTGCTTTCAATGCCGCCAAACCGCCTGTCGCGTTCTGCATAATCGCGTAGCGCCGCCAGCAAATCATCGCGAGAAAAATCCGGCCACAAACACTCGGTGAAATAAAACTCACTGTAAGCCGCCTGCCACAGCAGAAAATTGCTGATGCGGTATTCGCCGCTGGTGCGAATAATCAAATCGGGGTCGGGCAAACCTGCCGTCAACATTTCCTGCTCCAGCACATCCGGCGTTATCGCCGCGGCATCCAATGTGCCGTCGGCGGCGCGACGCGCCAGACGGGCAGCGGCATCGGCAATCTCTTCGCGGGCACCATAATTAAAGGCAATTTGAAGATAGAGCTTGCTATTGTCCTGCGTCAGGCGTTCTGCCCGGTCAATCAACCCGTTAAGGCGGTCGTTCAAACCATCTCGGCGACCCAGCACACGTATGTGTGCGCCTTCACTATGAAGGTCAGCCAAATCAGCCTCAATAAACCGCTCCAGCAAGCCAAAAAGAAACTTTATTTCGCCTTCGGGTCGGGTCCAATTTTCGGTCGAAAACGAATACAGGGTCAAATAAGGAATATGTAATGCGCCGACATCGCGAACAATCTGGCGCACACTTTGCACACCCTGCCGATGACCTTCCTGACGTGGCAATCCGCGCCTCTGCGCCCAACGTCCATTACCGTCCATAATGATGGCCAGATGGCGCAGAGGCGGAACAGAAGCAGTTTTCGCCTTCATGAGTAACACCAAATCCGGTTACACTTGCCGGATTTCTCCCTCCTTTGTCGCCAATGTTTCGTCAATTTGCTTAATGAATTTGTCGGTCGCCGCTTGCACATCATCCGATAAGCCTTTGGCGTCATCTTGTGAAATATCGCTATTTTTTTCAGCCTTTTTTATTTGCTCCATACCATCGCGACGCACATTGCGCACGGCGATACGCGCTTGCTCGGCATAACCGCTCGCCACCCGCGCCAATTCTTCGCGGCGTTCTTCATTCAATTCCGGTAATGGGATACGGATAACCTGACCTTCAGTCATTGGATTCAGCCCAAGCTCGCTTTCACGAATGGCTTTTTCGGTGGCCTTCACTTGCTCTTTATCCCAAACCTGAACACTGAGCAGACGTGGCTCCGGCACCGAAACCGTAGCCACTTGAGAAATCGGCATTTTCTGCCCATAGGCTTCAACCATAATCGGTTCAAGTAAATTGGCACTGGCGCGCCCCGTACGTAACCCGTTCAAGTCAGCCCGAAAAACCGTAACGGCACCATCCATGCGGCGGTCAATATCATCAATATCAATACTCATTTTCATCCCTATTATCACTCACCCTGCACAATGGTACACGCTCCCTTGCCTTGCAAGACATTTACAAAACCACCCGATTGCTCAATCGAGAACACAATAATCGGAATTTTGTTCTCACGCGACAGCGAAACCGCCGAGGCATCCATGACTTTCAAATCATTCGACAGCACATCCATATAGTTGAGCGTGTCATGGCGTGTCGCATTCGGGTCTTTTTTGGGGTCGGCATCATACACACCATCCACGCCGGTACCCTTCATCAGCACATCACAATTCATTTCCACTGCGCGCAGAGCCGCCGCCGTGTCGGTGGTGAAAAACGGATTGCCAGTACCGGCGGCAAAAATCACCAACCGTCCCTTTTCCATATGACGCATGGCGCGACGCCGCACATAGGGTTCACAAACTGAGGTCATCGGAATGGCCGACAACACACGCGTGGGCCTGCCTTGCCGCTCCATCGCATTTTGCATGGCCAACGCATTCATCACCGTGGCCAGCATCCCCATATAATCGGCACCGACTCTATCCATGCCGTCGGCGGCACCCGACAACCCACGAAAAATATTACCACCACCAATCACCATGCAAACCTCAGTCCCCAAAGCAATAGCCTCACAAACCTCACCAGCAACCCGCTCAACCGTGGCCATATCAATACCATATTGACCGCCGCCCATCAGTGCTTCGCCAGATACTTTCAAAAGAACACGTCGATATGTCGGTTGCCCAGCCATCGCACCTTCCTTGCCGTATTGTCGCAGTATGATGAGACCAAGCCGCCGCGTCAAATCACCGCAATCAATTGCCCCTAACTGCCGCTCACCGCAGCAGCAACTTCTGAGGCAAAATCACTTTCTTCGCTTTTATCGACGCCCTGCCCCAGCTCAAATCGGACAAACCCGGCCAATGTGACAGCCTCACCGACATCAGTCGCTGCCTGCTCCAGAATCTTGGAAATACGGGTTTCCCCATCAATCACAAAAACTTGCGAGACCAAAACAACTTCTTCATAAAATTTGCGCAGACGCCCTTCGACCATTTTCTCGATAATATCATCCGGCTTACCGCTTGCTTTAGCCTCGGCAATCAGAACGGCGCGTTCGCGTTCAATGTCTTGCGCATCCAGTTCTTCAATTGTGGCCGCCAGAGGATTTGTCGCGGCAACATGCATCGCTAATTGCCGACCCAAGGCTGCAAGTTTGTTCTTGTCACCGGTCGATTCCAACGCCACCAGCACACCGATTTTACCCAAACCTTCACCAATTTGACTATGCACATAGCCAGCGACAATGCCATCGCCAACGCTCAAACGAGCCGAACGGCGCACTGTCATATTCTCGCCAATCGTACCGACCATTTCACGAACATGCGCGACAACCGATTTTCCCGCCTTCGGATAATCAGCAGCCAGTAAAGCTTCATGGCCGTCAGTGGTCGGCGCCACATTGGCAATGTCGTGAACCATGTTTTGAAAAGTTTCGTTGCGTGCCACAAAATCGGTTTCGGCATTGACCTCTACCAAAGCACCAACCGTGCCGTCGACACGCATCCCAATCAAACCTTCGGCCGCTACGCGTCCGGCGCGTTTGTCCGCTTTGGCCAGACCCTTGGTGCGTAGCCAGTCAATGGCCGCCTGCATGTCGCCACTGGTTTCATTAAGCGCCGCCTTGCAATCCATCATGCCTGCGCCGGATGTTTCGCGCAATTCTTTAACCATGCTTGCAGTGATGTTGCCCATGACGGTCTCCTATTTTGTTAAATTGCCGATTTATCTCGTCTGCATCCAGGCCGAAACTTATTCACCTTTTTTCTTGGATGTAGCGGTTTTTTTAGCCGCCGCCGCTTTTTTCGGCGCAGCAGGCTCCTTGGATGGCGTAGATTTCTTCGACGCTGTCGCTTTTTTCGCTGTGGCCGCTTTTTTTGCTGCGGCAGGTTTTTTGACGATTTCGTCCATCTTCGGTTCTGATTTAGCGGCTTGGCTTGCTTCAGTTTCTGCAACTTCGCTGACCGCGGCAACTTCGGCAAGTTTTTCTTTTTCACTTACACGAGCCGCTTTGGCTTTCTCAGTTGCGGAGGCAGGCTCTTCTTTCGGCTCTTCTTTCGGCTCTTCTTTCGGCT
>CAYQFO010000015.1:10205-16047 GCA_964416815.1 uncultured Rhodobiaceae bacterium
GGCTCTTCTTTCGGCTCTTCTTTCGGCTCTTCTTTCGGCTTTGGCGATTCTTGTAAAGCCGCCTCTGCGACAGGTTCCTGCGCCGCCCCCGAATCGACACCGGAAGCCACATTGCTTTTCTCAATACCGGCAATCACCGCTTTGGAAATCAAGCCACAATATAATTCAATCGCACGTGCGGCATCGTCATTGCCGGGAATCGGATATTCAATCCCGTCCGGGTCACAGTTGCTGTCAATAATGGCGACCACCGGAATATTCAATGTTTTGGCTTCGGCAATGGCAATCGCTTCCTTATTGGTATCAACAACAAACATAATCTCCGGCACGCCGCCCATATCCTTAATGCCGCCGAGCGCAAGCTCCAGCTTATCGCGCTCGCGCGTCAGGTTAAGAATTTCCTTTTTGGTCAGACCGCTTGCGCTGTCTTCCGACAATGTCGTTTCCAGTTCGCGCAGACGCTTAATTGAATTGGAAATCGTCTGCCAATTGGTCAGCGTGCCACCCAGCCAGCGTGAATTCATGTAATATTGCGCACATTCACACGCATAACGCGCAATCGGCTCGGCCGCCTGCCGCTTGGTGCCGACAAACAGCACCCGCCCACCGGCGGCAACCACATCATGCACACCAACCAATGCCTGATGCAGCAAAGGCACACTTTTTGACAAATCAATAATATGGATGCCGTTTCTGTCACCAAAAATATAAGGTGCCATTTTCGGGTTCCAGCGATGTGTCTGGTGACCAAAATGAACACCGGCTTCCAGTAACTGACGCATATTAAAATCGGGCAGAGACATTACGTTGCCTTCCTTTCCTCGTTAAACCGCCGCGAGAGTGTCATCAGAACCCCAAGGACTCCGACACGAAGACGCCCGGCAAAAGGGCTGTTCCCGCGTGAGTGATGGCGTCTATATAGGCAAAACAATCAAGGCTGACAAGCTAAAGTTCTTCAACATGCAACACACCGGGAACGGCCTTAATGGCGCCTGAAAGGCGCGGCGTGACAGCATATTTACCGTGCAGGCGCAATTCCACCTCACGGTCGGGACTCATCATCACTAAAGAAATTTCGCCGCCGGATTTATTATGGCGCGGCTTTTCAATATCAAGCAACCGCGCCCGCACCCCTTCGCAAGCCTCAGGCTGTTCAATGTAAATGCGTAAACCGCCAGCCGCCGCGACAATCATCTCATCAATCGGGCGCATGGCGTTCGCCAATAAACGTAGCTGCCCGTAGGCGCGCTCTATTTTTACCGCCGCCGCCAATAAGGCACCGGTCTCCAAGTGTCCGCGCGCACCTTCAAGAGCTTTTTCAAAAAGCATCACTTCAAACTGGCCAGTTGCATCAGAAAGCCTCACAAAAGCAAACGGCTTGCCTTTTTTCGATTTACGTTCATCAACACTGATGAGTGCACCAGCCATCCATACGCTATTTTCGACCTGCGCCTCCAACTCGGTAAAACAAACAACACGCAGACGCTTCAGCTCTTTAGCATAATCATCCAATGGATGACCCGACAGAAAAAACCCAATCGCATCATATTCGTGCCCCAGCCTGTCCATTGCCGACCAAGCCGGCACTTGCGGTAAAACCGTGCTGGCGGCCATATCCGCATCGCCAAATAAATTTTGCTGTTGGGTTTTTCTATTCTGCTCGGCAATCCCGGCCTCGCCCAACAGCATATCAATGCCTGCCATGAGCTGCGCCCTATTCGGCTCAATGCTGTCCAATGCGCCAGCGGTAATCAAATTTTCCAAAAAACGTCGATTAAGGCCGATGCCCGCCACACGACGCACAAAATCAAACGGGTCATTAAACGCACCATTAGCCTTGCGCTCATCGACCAGCAACTGCATGGCAGCACTGCCCACATTGCGAATCGCCGATAGTGCATAATAAATTTTGTCCCCATCAATGGCAAATTGTGCATCAGAGTGATTGACATCCGGCGGCAGTACGCTAATGCCGCGTTTGGCCGCATCCTGCTTGAATATATTGAGTTTTTCCGTGCGCTCGAAATCCAACGACATCGAGGCGGCATAAAACGCAACCGGATAATTGGCTTTCATCCACGCCGTCTGATAGGCAATCAACGCATAGCCCGCCGCATGGCTTTTGTTGAAGCCATAACCGGCAAAGCGGTCAACTTGGTCAAAAATATTCGCCGCCTTGCTCTGCTGGATATTATTGGCCACCGCGCCTTCAATAAAGCGCGCCTTTTGGGCCGCCATCTCTGCCTTGATTTTCTTACCCATGGCGCGGCGTAATAAATCTGCTTCGCCCAATGAATAGCCCGAAAGCGTTTGCGCAATTTGCATCACCTGTTCCTGATAGACCATCACCCCATAGGTTTCCTGCAAAATCGGCTGCAGGCTGTCATGCAGATAATCCGGCTCTTCGTCACCCTTTTTGCAGGCAATATAGCGCGGGATATTGTCCATCGGACCAGGGCGGTAAAGAGCCACCAAGGCGATAATATCTTCAAACACATCCGGTTTCATTTTGCGCAATACATCGCGCATACCGCTACTTTCCAACTGGAACACACCAACCGTATCGCCCTCACCCAAAGCGGCGAATGTTTTTGCGTCATCAAGCGGCAGATTGTTGATGTCAATATCAACACCGGTCTGCTTCAGCAACGCAACCGCTTTTTCCAGCACCGTCAGGGTTTTCAATCCCAGAAAATCAAATTTGACCAACCCGGCCTTTTCCACCCATTTCATATTGAACTGCGTCACTGGCATGTCCGATTTCGGCTCACGATAAAGTGGCACCAATTGCTGCAAAGGCCTGTCGCCAATCACCACACCGGCGGCATGGGTTGAGGCATGGCGATAGAGGCCCTCCAATTTCAAACTAATCTCAATCAATTCTGCAACTTGCGGGTTGCTGTCGCGTTCGACGCGCAAACGCGGCTCAGCCTCAATCGCCTCACCAAGTGTCACCGGATTGGCCGGATTGTTCGGCACCATTTTGGATAAAGCATCAATCTGCCCATAGGGCATTTGCAACACACGCCCGACATCTCGTAGCACGGCGCGCGCCTGCAATTTTCCGAATGTAATAATCTGCGCCACCTGATCTCGGCCATATTTTTGCTGCACATAGTCAATCACCTCGTCACGGCGCAACTGGCAAAAATCAATATCAAAATCCGGCATCGAGACACGCTCAGGATTGAGAAAACGTTCAAACAGCAAATTAAAGCGCAACGGATCCAAATCGGTAATGGTCAATGCCCATGCAACCACTGAACCAGCACCCGAACCACGCCCCGGCCCAACCGCAATATCATGCGCCTTGGCCCATTTGATAAAATCGGCAACAATCAGAAAATAACCGGGAAATCCCATTTTCCCGATAATCTCCAACTCAAAATCAAGCCGCCGCCGATAGGCCTCCGGCGCGGCAAAGGCGGCTGCCTGTTGCAACCGCACTTGCAAGCCCTTATCTGCTTGCTGCCTTAATTCCGCCAATTCATCGCCATCGGAAAAAATCGGCAAAATCGGCGCGCGCTCCTGCGGGCGATAGGCACAACGTTGCGCAATCTCCACCGTATTTTCAATCGCTTCGGGTAAATCGGCAAACAGCGTACACATTTCCTGCGCCGATTTCAGCCGATGCTCATGCGTCAACCGCCTTCGGTCAACCTCGTCCAGATAACGCCCCTCGGCAACGCAAATCAACGCATCATGCGCACGATAATCATCAACTGATGCAAAAAATGCCTGATTGCTGGCCACCAAAGGCAGCTTTTTTTCATACGCCCACGCAATCAATTGTGTTTCAGCATCAATCGTGTTCCACCCCTGATAACGTTGAAGCTCTATATAAAAATTATCACTGAATACATTGAATAATTTAGATAAAATTTCTTCTGCTTTGGTTTTTTGACCACTGGCAAGCAATTTATCAATCGGCCCCTCCGGACCGCCGCTCAAACAAATAAGGCCCTCGGCGTGGGTTGCCAGCCGTTCTATGCTAACCGACACGGTGCGCCCGTCTGCGTCGTCCAAATGCGCCGCGCTAATCAATGCCATTAAGTTTGCATAGCCAGTTTCGTTTTTCACCAGCAATGCCAAGAAAACGGGGGACTCGGTGTCCGCGCCCTTGTCAAAGCAGATAGCCAATGTAGCCCCGATAATCGGTTGAATACCCAAGGCGGCCGCCATATCGGCAAATTCCAAAGCACCGAACAGATTATTGCGGTCGGTGACGCCAATCGCAGGCATATTGGTGCTGAGTGCCTGTTGGGTTATCGTTTTAACCGGCAAAGCACCTTCCAACAGGGAATAGGCACTATGAACGCGCAAATGGATAAACTTCGGCTGCATAAAGCTAGTTTACGAGCATTTGCACCTTGCTCCACCCCTTGGCGCAATCATTCAGGGGGATAAGTTAAACGCCCGCCAATGCCTCGCCAATCGCACCCCAAACCAAAATGACATAGCCCAACCCCAACAAGGTCACAATCGAAACAACGTCCTCAATGAAATGATGCATCATACAATCTCCTTTTCCTTCATGTTCATGTTTTGTTCTAGTTTCGCGTAAAAGTCAAGCACAAATAATAGGTTTTTAAGTTTCGACAATTTGCCCGTTTTCAAGCGATACAATGCGGTCGGCACGGGCCGCCAGCCCGCTATCATGCGTCGCCATCAAAACGGCGGCTTGTTGCGCCCGTGCCGCATGCAAAAACATATCGGCCACGCCCTGACCTGCCTCATTGTCAAGACTGCCGGTCGGCTCGTCGGCCAGCACCAGTGCCGGATGATTGATAAGCGCACGGGCAATTGCCACACGCTGCTGCTCGCCACCGGATAATTGCGACGGCAAATGGGTGAGACGCTCCTTCAACCCCAATCGTTCAAGCATGTCTGCCGCTTGCACCAATGCCACGCGCTTGGCCACATCGTTCAACCGCAAGGGCAGAGCGACATTTTCCTGTGCCGTGAATTCGGGTAATAAATTATGAAACTGATAGACAAAACCAATATGATGACGCCGCAATAAGGTTCGGGTGCGTTCCTTATTCATGGCCACTTGCTTATCCGCCACACGCACCGACCCGCTATCGGGGGCTTCCAATAGGCCTGCTATATGCAATAGGCACGACTTGCCCGAACCTGACGGCCCCAGCAAAGCCACCACCTCGCCCGCATTCAAATGTAACTCAATACCCTGCAAGACATGTAATTCCCATGCCTCTTGCTCAAACCGGCGGTGGATATTGCTCAGGCGCAACGCCTCACTCATAGCGCAAAGCCTCGACCGGCTCCAACGACGCTGCCCGCCAAGCCGGATAGAGGGTCGACAAAAGCGATAACACCAAAGCCATGCCGACCACACGCAACACATCGCCAAGCACGATTTGTGCCGGCATTTTGTCAAGAAAATAGACTTCGGGCGGAAATAATTGCGCCCCCGTTATCCAGATAAGCAATTGCCGTATTTCTTCGATATAAGCGCAAAACACTGTCCCAAGCAGCAGGCCGGATAATGTGCCAACCACGCCAATACCGGCACCTGTCAGAAAAAACACCCGCATAACCATACCGCGCCCAGCCCCGATTGAACGCAACACGGCAATATCGCGTCCCTTATCGCGCACCAGCATCACCATGCCGGAAATGATATTCAGGGCTGCGACCAGCAATATCAGCGTCAATATCAGAAACATGACATTGCGTTCAACCTCAAGCGCACCAGCCAGCGTGCTGTTGCTTTGTCGCCAATCCGTCAGATGATAACCGCTTCCCAATGCGGCACGAATGCGCGGGACGGCGGCGTCAACATCGTCGGCATGGGTCAGTGTCAGCTCTATCACCGTGT
>CAYQFO010000016.1:0-15814 GCA_964416815.1 uncultured Rhodobiaceae bacterium
ACGCAAATGTTTTGCCAGATACTTTCCGGCATAAACCGAGAGCGTGCTGTCATCAACCGGTGCGCCGTCGGAAACCACCATCAGAATGCGTCTTTGTTCGGGGCGTGTGCGCAGGCGGTTATGCGCCCAAATCAGTGCCTCACCGTCAATATTTTCTTTCAGCAATCCTTCGCGCATCATCAGGCCGAGATTACGCCGCGCCCGCCGCCACGGCGTATCAGCACTCTTATAGGTGATATGGCGTAAATCATTGAGCCGACCGGGGTGGCCGGGCTTGCCATTGGCCATCCATGTTTCGCGGGCTTGACCCCCTTTCCATGCGCGCGTGGTAAAGCCTAGAATTTCGGTCTTGACATTGCATCGCTCCAGCGTGCGCGCCAGAATATCGGCACACATGGCGGCCACGGTAATCGGTCGCCCACGCATCGAACCTGAATTGTCAATCAGCAGCGTCACCACCGTGTCGCGGAAATTCGTATCGCTTTCCATTTTATAAGAGAGCGGTTGCATCGGGTCGGTAACAATGCGCGACAGGCGCGCCGGGTCGAGATAGCCCTCTTCCAAATCAAAATTCCATGAACGGTTTTGTTTGGCCTGCAAGCGTCGTTGTAGGCGGTTGGCAAGGCGTGCCACTACGCCCTGCATTTGCTGTAATTGCTGGTCAAGATAAAGCCGCAAACGTGCCAGCTCTTCGGCATCACAAAGTTCCTCAGCCTCAATTATTTCGTCAAAATTGCTCGTGTAAACCTGATAGGCCGATTTTTCCGCAGCCAGTGATCCGTCCGGCGCATAGGGCTGGGCGGCCTCGGCGCCATCATCGCCATCGCTTTCGCCGTCCATTTCCTCGCCGTCCAATTGCGCGCTTTGTTGGTCGCCTTCTTCTATTTCACCATCGCCGAACTCCATATCCTCGGCCGACATGCCTTCTTGGTTTTCGCCCTCGCCGCCCTCGCCTTGTTGGTCGGGTTGTTCACCGTCTTGCCCGTCGCCCTCTTCGCCGTCATTTTCTTGTTCATTGCCAGCTTCGGCCAATCCCAAATCAACCAGAATATCGCGCGTGCGGGCGGCAAAATCGGCTTGATTATCAATCACCGCGTCAAGCGCGCTAAGCTTGTCGCCGACTTTGCTTTCAATCCAATCGCGCCAAACATCAACCACCCCTTGTGCGGCTGTCGGAATCTGCATAGCTGCCAGACGCTCGCGTATCATAAAGCCCAGAGCCTCGGCCATAGGGGTATTCTCGCGGGTCATTTGCGTTTCATCATAGTCCAATTTGCGACAGCGACGTTCATGCATTTCGGTGAGATTGCCCGCCACACCGGCCATGTCGCGCGCACCCAATATCTCGCAACGCGCCGTTTCGGCAGCCTCGAAAGCAGTGCGGGCTTCGGCTTCCGATGGCGTTATATTGGCGGCCAGCGTGTCGTCGTGATGCGCCAGCCGCAGAGCAAAACTGTCCGACTGGCCGCGTATATTCTGCCGGTCGGCTGGATTGAGGTCACGTGCTGGTTGCGGTAGCCGGGCGCGCAAGCCGTTTAAGCTCGGTGTCTCGGCACCATAGGTCACATTCAATTCCGCCTCTTCAGCGATTGACCGCATGGTCTGCATCAGAGCGCGTTTGAATTCCTCAACCGGGTTTTTCTCAACCATATGCGTGCTTTTTTACGTATTGGCCAGAACGCTGGCTGTGTCATCGGGTAAATCTTCGCCCAAGCAACGCTGGTAAAACTCGGCAACGGTCGGGCGTTCCAGTTCGTCGCATTTGTTCAAAAAAGTAACCTGAAAAGCAAACCCCATATCGTTGAAGATGGTTGCATTTTCAGCCCATGTCAGCACGGTGCGCGGCGACATCACGGTTGATAAATCGCCATTGATAAAAGCCGCGCGCGTCAAATCGGCCACCCGCACCATCGCCGAAATTTTTTCGCGACCCTCAGCACCCTCATAGCCTTCGGCCTTGGCATGGACAATGTCGGTCTCGTGGTCATGCGGTAGATAGTTAAGCGTGGTGACAATATTCCACCTATCCATCTGCCCCTGATTGATTTGTTGAGTGCCATGATAAAGCCCCGACGTATCGCCCAGACCAATCGTGTTGGTGGTGGAAAATAGACGGAAATACGGATTCGGGCGAATAACTTTGTTCTGGTCAAGGAGGGTCATCTTTCCGGCCACTTCCAACACTCGCTGGATAACGAACATCACATCGGGACGACCGGCATCATATTCGTCAAACGCCAGCGCGACCGGATTTTGCAGCGCCCAGGGCAGCATCCCTTGTTGAAACTCGGTTACTTGTTTGCCGTCTTTGAGCACAATCGCGTCTTTACCGACCAAATCAATACGGCTGACATGGCTGTCGAGATTAATCCGCACACATGGCCAGTTGAGCCGTGCGGCAATTTGCTCAATATGGGTTGATTTACCAGTGCCATGATAACCTTGCACCATAACGCGGCGATTATAAGTAAAGCCAGCCAGCAGCGCCGTCGTGGTTTTATCGTCGAACAAATAGTCTTTATCCAAATCCGGCACATATTCATTGGACTTAGAAAATGCCGGCACCTGCATATCCAATTCCACGCCGAATACCTCGCGCGCCGATAGGGTGGTGTCGGGGGCGTCGGGCATCGGCCCTTCAATATCTTGTGCTGGTGTCATTTTTTTTGCTGGTTTGTTCATCAATCCCTCCCAAAATATAGGGGCAAAATATAGGGGTAAAATATATCGAGGCGATGATATTGTCGCCCTGCCTATATCACGATTGCCCATGTGTTAGCAGAAACTTACCCCTAACAAAAGCCGGACGCCTTCAAATAGTCATGTGCCTTGATAACTTTTTGCAATTCGGCTTCATGGGTGCGCTTTCCCTGATTGGCATCGGGATGATATTTTTTAACCAATAATGTGTAGTGTTTGCGGACATCCTCGCGCGTTGCTGTTTCGCTCAGTCCCAGCATGGTTAAGGCGCGTTCTTGTCCGCTCGACAAGCGGCGTTGTTTGCGCTGCTCACCGGCCACCGGTCCGGCATGGCGCATGATTTCCAACGGGTCTTCAAATTGCCAATCGTTTTTTTGTGCGCTTTTCGCCCGCCGCGCACCCAATGACCAAGTCGGGCGATGACCGGTTGTGGCATTGCGCTGATAGTTTTCAATATCGGTATCCGACATGCCCTCAAAGAAATTATAACTCTGATTATATTGGTGCGCATGGTCGAAACAAAAATGCCGCCGCCCCTCAGCGCGCGGCCCGGCCGGCGCCGGATGTTCGCCAGCTTCGTTACAATCTGGCCAGTCACAGCGGCGCGTGGCCGCCTGCATCGGTTGAACGCGGCGCGACAGGCGTATCATGTCGAAATATTTTGAGTTCAGATTCATAATTTTACTATATCAGAAAAAATTCTAAACAAACGTTTCTTGTAAGCGTGATAAAGCCCTATGCTCGCTGGAGCGAAGCCCCAAAGAGATATTTGGAGGGATAGAATGATTGCCGATACCATACGTGGTAAAATTGAAACAGTCCTTTCACCGCAATCGCTGGAGGTGATTGACCTGTCGCATTTGCATGAAGGCCATGCCGGTGCGCGCCCTGAGGGCGAAACGCATTTTCGCGTTTGTGTTGTGGCGCATGCTTTTGGTGGCCTGTCGCGGCTTGACCGGCAACGCCACGTGCTGGATTTACTGGCCGAGGAATTGGCCGGGCCGGTGCATGCACTGGAACTGAAATTAATGACCCCTGATGAAGCCGCACAATAATCATGACAATAAATGTCACGTTTTAGTTTTGGGTTCCCAACCAATCTGTAAGTTCAAAATCTGATTACGCTGGCGGTTCATAATACGAAAACGCAGGCCGTGAAACTCAAATACCTGACCGACATCGGGAATGCTGCGCGCCTCATGAATGACCAAACCGGCTATGGTGGTGGCTTCATCATCGGGTAAGCTCCAGCCCATTTCGCGGTTTAAGTCACGAATGGTCATTTCACCGGAGACTTCCAACGCGCCGTCCTTACGGCGGATAATCAATGTTTCGGAGCGGTCATGTTCGTCATCAATATGGCCGACAATTTCCTCCAATATGTCCTCCATCGTGACCAACCCCATAAGCGCACCATATTCGTCCACCACCAGCGCAAAATGCGCCTTGCGGGCGCGAAAGGCGGTCAGCTGTTCGCTCAAAGTCGTGGTTTCCGGCACAAACCAAGGCGGGGCGGCCAGCGCGGCAATGTCAATATCGTCCGGCCCGTTCGGGCTGCCGCTCAAGGGGCGCAGTAAATCTTTCACGTGTAAAACGCCGATAATATTCTCCGGCTCATCGCGCCATAACGGAATGCGCGTATAGGGGCTAGACAAAACTTCGGTAAAAATTTTGCGCGCCGAGGCATCGGCATTCAAGACAAACATGGATTTGCGATGCACCATAATCTCATCAAGATGCGTGTCGGGTAAATCAAGCACCGCTCCCAACATGTCGCGGTCGCCTTTTTCCACACTGCCTTCTTGATGGTGCAGGTTAATGGCACTGCGAATTTCTTCATGCGCGGCCAGCAGACTGCCGGCACGCATCTCGGTAAAACCGGACAAACGCAAAATGCCGCGCGACATAAAATGCAGCAATATGGTAAACGGACGCAGTAACCAGACCAGCCAGATAAGCAGGCGCGCAGTACGCAAAGCCGTCAAATCCGGCACCAAAATGGCATAAGTTTTCGGCAAGACTTCGGCAAATATAACCACCAGCACCGTCATCACCAAAGTCGCATAAACCAAGCCGGTTTCGCCGAACATCCTCAAAAACAGGCTGGTCGCCAAAACCGACGCCAATATATTGACCAGATTATTGCCAAGCAGAATGGCACTGAGCAGGCGTTCTTTTTGCTCCAGTAGAAAAATGACCCAATGGGCGCGGCGTTCCCCTTCTTGTTGTAGGCGTAGGATACGTGCCTTGCTGGTCGCGGTCAGCGCGGTTTCCGAGCCGGACAAAAAGCCTGAAAAAATCAGCAAAAGAAAAATCGCGCCGGCAGTGCCGATGGCATTCCAATCCCAGTCAAAACCCCAATCAGGCATTAAGCGTGCGCCCCCTGCGCAATCAAAAATGCACGCAATGCCTCATGGTCAATATCATCGGCAATAAAAGCCTTGCCGATGCCCTTGGTTAAAATAAATCGCATTTTACCAGCTTGCACTTTTTTATCCTGCTCTATGGCAGCCACCAATTCAATGGCAGCAAAGCCTTTATCGTCAATTTGCGTCATGTCGGTCGGTAAGCGTGCGGCGTCCAATACGGTGCGTAGGCGCTCACCATCTTGGCGCGGGCAATGCCCACGGGTGACAGAAAAATCAAACGCCATCACCATGCCTGTCGCGATGGCTTCGCCATGCAGCAAATCTCCGTTAAGCCCACATAATTTTTCAAAAGCATGGCCGAATGTATGGCCGAGATTAAGCAGTGCACGCGCACCCGTTTCACGCTCGTCACGCGCCACAAGGGTGGCCTTGGTTCGACAGCTTTCTCCAATCGCATAGGCCAGTGCTTGGGGTTCCAGTGCCAGCACTTTGTCGCCGTTTTTTTGTAGCCAGTCGAAAAAAGCAGCATTACCAAGCGCACCATATTTGACGACTTCGGCATAACCAGCGCACAATTCGCGCGGCGCTAGCGTGGCCAGCACATCCATATCAATGATGACCAAATCGGGCTGATGAAAAGCACCAATCAAATTTTTTCCAACCGGCATATTGATGGCCGTCTTGCCGCCAATCGAACTGTCCACTTGCGCCAATAGCGTCGTCGGAATTTGCACAAAGCGCGTGCCACGTCGCAAAATGGCGGCGGCAAAACCAGTCAAATCGCCAATCACCCCGCCCCCCAGCGCGATGACAATATCATGGCGGTCAATTTTCTGCTCAAGCAACCAGCCGGTTAGACGCTCCAACTGGGCAAAATTCTTGCTCGCTTCACCGGGCGGCACGCTCAAAATGGCGTGGTCAATCGCCGCCTTTTTCAGTGACGCTTCAAGTTTTGGCAAATGATGCTTGACAAGACTTTCATCGGTAATGATGGCCAGCTTCGGGCGGCGTAAATAGGGTTGTATCAAAGCGGCGGCATCGGCCAATAAGCCGCTGCCGATAATAATCGGATAGCTCCGCGCCCCGAGATTAACCTCAACGGTTTCTGGAATCTGTGCTTTTTTTGAACGCATTATCTTGGCTTACGCAATGCAACCAGCTTTGTCCAGCGCCGCCATGATGGTGTCGAGGGCATCTTCAGGCGGCATTTTTTGTAATGCCACCCGAATGTCGGCCTCGGCATAAACCGGCGCGCGTTGATCCATGAGTTCCTCCAATGTGGCGCGAATATCGCCACCGGTCAGTAAAGGCCGTTTGCTGGGGTTGCGATTAACCCGCACAACCAATTCGTCAAGCGGCACATCCAGCCAGATAGAAGTCGCGCACGCACCAATCAGGCGGCGCGTGTCGCCATCCATGAAAGCCCCGCCGCCAAGTGCCAAAACGTGCCTCGGCGACTTCAGCAAACGCGCAATGACACGCCGTTCGCCATCGCGAAAGGCAGCCTCACCATGGCGGTCGAAAATATCGGCAATACTCATTTGCGCCGCTTTTTCAATTTCGGCATCGGCGTCAACAAACGGTAATTTGAGTCGCTTGGCAAGGCGTTGCCCGACACTTGACTTTCCTGCCCCCATCATCCCCAAAAGCACAATTGAGCGCTCAATATGTGGCAGTTTTTGGTTCACCATGCGGGTATTTTAGCATGAAGCGGCCGATGAGGTGGCCTCTATTTCTGTATATTTTGCCCAAATCTCTATCAACAAGGAGGCGAATCCGTTAACCTTATGCCGATAGCTGAGGGAGCATAATGCAGAACAAACGGCCAGTTATAATATTTGTCGCTCTACTGATGCTGATTATCGGCATTATCTATCTTGCGCAGGCCGTTGAACCGGTTCGGGCGCCGGTTGTTGAGATTATTGAGCGTGAGCGTTTGGCGCCTTGAGCTGCCCGATGGATAGCTTGGTTGATTTGTTTATTGATATGATGGCAGCCGAGCGCGATGCCTCACCGCATACGCAAAATGCCTATTGCCGCGACCTCAAACGATTGAGCGCGTTTTTGCATCACCGCGACCGCAATCTTAAAACCGCACAGAACCCAGACATCAGTGCTTTTATGAGCCATCTCGCCGACCGCCAATTCAGTGCCGCGACAGCGGCGCGCTATTTGTCGACCATAAGACATTTTTACAAATTTCTGTTGCTGGAAGAAATTCGTCTCGACAATCCGAGCGAAAATGTGACGCGACCGAAAACCCAACGCCCGCTACCAAAATTACTCAGCCTTGCCGAAACCGAAAAACTCATTGCTGCCGCACATGCTCTGCCAGTGAAGAATGCGATGCAAGCCGCGACAAGGGCGCGCACCATTTGCCTGATTGAAGTGCTTTATGCGACCGGCTTGCGGGTGAGCGAATTGGTCAGCCTGCCGCGCGCCGCCTCGGCCGGCGATAACATGGTGATTGTGCGCGGCAAGGGGGGGCGCGAGCGGTTGGTGCCGCTCTCGCAACCGGCGCAACAGGCATTGGCTGATTGGCTGACATGGCGCAATGGTGACAAAAAAATCCAAGGGTCTGCCTTTTTGTTTCCGGCGCGCAGTCGTCAGGGACATTTGACCCGGCAGCGTTTTACGCAAATTCTCAATCAACTGGCGATGATGGCCGGTATTCCTCCCTCGCGCGTGTCGCCGCATATATTGCGCCATGCTTTTGCCACCCATTTGATGGAGCATGGAGCGGATTTGCGTGTCGTGCAGCAATTATTGGGACATGCCGATATTTCCACCACGCAGATTTATACCCATGTGCTGGAAGAGCGCAAAAAAGCACTGGTCGCCGGTGGGCATCCGTTGGCGCAGCTTGAAACGCTTGACATTGCCCCCAAGGACGGTTGAAACAAATGTTAGGAAAACGGAATAGCGACATGCAAACCTATCTGGAATTTGAAAAACAGATTTCCACGCTGGAAGGGCAAATTCGTGAATTGAAAAGCACCGACCACGATAAAAACGCGGTTGATGTCAGCGATGAAGTTGAACGCTTGGAAGGCAAGGTCAATGAACAGATTGAAAAACTCTACGCCAATCTTGATGCTTGGCAGAAAACCCAAGTGGCGCGCCACCCTAACCGTCCCCATTGTCTGGATTATATTTCAGCCTTGGTTGATGATTTTACGCTTTTGTCCGGAGACCGACTGTATTCGGAAGACCATGCGATTATCGCCGGCTTGGGCAAATGGCAGGGTCAACGTGTCGCGGTGTTGGGGCATGAGAAAGGCTCCGACACAAAAGCGCGCCTGAAGCATAATTTCGGCATGGCGCGACCGGAGGGTTATCGCAAGGCCATTCGTGTGATGGAGATGGCCGAGCGTTTCGACCTGCCGATTGTGTCACTGGTGGATACGGCCGGTGCTTATCCGGGTGTCGGGGCCGAAGAACGCGGTCAGTCGGAAGCGATTGCGCGTTGCACCGACAAATGCTTGCACGTGCGCACACCCTTTGTTTCGGTGGTTATCGGTGAGGGCGGCTCCGGCGGTGCATTGGCACTGGCAACGGCGAGCCGCATATTGATGTTGGAACATTCAATCTATACGGTCGCCTCGCCGGAGGCTTGCGCATCCATTTTATGGCGCTCGTCAGAGCAAGCCAATCTGGCCGCAAAAGCCCTGAAAGTAACCGCGCAGCATTTGCGCGACATTCAAGTGATAGACCGTATTCTGCCCGAACCTTTAGGCGGCGCACACCGCAATCGCGCACAAATGATTGAAGATGTCGGCATGGCCGTTTCCGAAGAATTGGCCGCACTGGCCGCTTTGTCGGGCGACGCGCTGGTGGCCGCCCGGCAGCAAAAATTCCTCAATATGGGACGCACAGGGCTAGCTTAAACCTAAAGAGATTTTAGCCAGCTCTGCACTTCGCTCGTAAAAATTTTGCCGTCTTCCATGGCCGCAAAATGGCCGACTTGGGTGTAGTCGCTCCAATGCGTTACGTGATAGCTATGCTCCATCATGCGGCGCGGCGGAAAGCTGATATAGGGTTCGGCAAAATTGCCGATGCCGACCGGCACCTCAACTTTCTGACCTTCCGGTATATGCGGCAGTTCTTCAAAAAAGCCGCGATAAAACCAGATCGAGCTATTGAAACTGCGGGTCATCAGATAAATCATCACATTCGACAAAAGCTGATGCTTGGTGAAGCGCGCTTCAATATCGCGCCTGCCGTCAGCACCGGTATTATCAGCCCAGCCGTGAAACTTTTCGACAATCCAGGCGCAAATGCCAACCGGACTGTCCATCATGCCATAGCCCAGCGTTTGCGGCTTGGTGGCCTGTATTTGTAAATAAGCCCCTTCAGCCTGCATCATACCGGTCAAATGGGTCGCCCATGCTTGCTCTTCTTCGGTTTCGGGTTGTTCGCTGCCGCGCAGCCCATACATGTTCAAATGAATCGCCTCGCAGCCGCCGCCTTTATTGATGCCATGGTTCAGCCCAATCATGCCGGTAATCACGCTGCCCCAATCGCCGCCTTGCGCGACATAGCGGTCAATGCCCAGATTTTCGCGCATCATTTTGTCCCACAGCGCCGCCACTGTCGTCGGACCAATCGGGCGTTTGGGTTTTCCGGAAAAGCCGTAACCGGGCATAGAAGGGCAAATCACGCTCACGCCGTCTTCGGCCTTGCCGCCATATTTTTCCGGATGTGCTAGTCGGTCAATCACCTCGATAAATTCATAGACTGAGCCCGGCCAGCCATGCGTCATCAGCAAATGGCGCGGATTGTCGCCCGACCCTTCCTCGCGGATGAAATGAATATCAATCCCGTCAACATTGGTGGTGAAATGTTGATAGCGATTAAGCTCTTTAACCGTGTCGTCCCATTTATATGTGTCCAACCAATAGGCGCAAAGTTCTTTCAAATAGGCTTGGTCGGTGCCATAGGTCCATGGGTCTTCATGCGCTTCCAATTGGGGGGCTTCGCCCCATTCATAATCGGCGACGCGCTGGCGAATTTTTTTCAGCAAGCTCTTATCGTTCGGTATTTTGAATGGTGTGACTGTCATATTGCTCTCCCTAGCATTTATGCGGATTAAGCGACCGCCCCGTGACAATGTTTGTATTTTTTGCCCGAACCGCACGGGCAGGGCGTATTGCGGCCGATTTTTTTATTAACAATCGGCTTGTTGGCGGTTGCGGCCTCTAGTGAGGTGTCGGTTATTCCGGCGGCCTCGGTTGGCGCCATATTCGGGGCTTCGAGTTCCGGTGCTGCTTCAATTTGCACGCGCATCACATAGCGCACCACATCGCGGCGCAAATCGGCCAACAAATCGGAAAACAGGGTGAAAGCTTCCAGCTTAAACTCGGCCAGCGGGTCGCGCTGGCCAAAGCCGCGCAGACCAACAATTTGACGCAAATGTTCCAAGGTCACCAAATGTTCGCGCCAGTGAAGGTCAAGCGTTTGCAGCAGCAGAGATTTTTCGGCTTGTCGCATCAACTCAGGTGTCAATTCAACCGCCCGCGCCGCCGCTGCCTTATCACTCGCCGCGCACAGGCGCGTGGTGATTTCTTCATCGGCAATGCCTTCCTCGGTTGCCCAATCGGCCAACGGCAAATCAAGATTGAAAATATCGCGCACCTGTTCGCTCAAGCCATCCATATCCCATTGTTCGGCATAGGCGCGTGGCGGAATATGCGTCGCCACCAAGTCTTCAATAATCTGGTGGCGCATATCGGTCAGTGTTTCTTCAACCGTCTGCGCCTGCATAAATTCAATCCGTTGCTCAAAGACGACTTTGCGTTGCTCATTCATCACATCGTCATATTTCAAAATGTTTTTACGAGTGTCGAAATTGCGCGCCTCAACTTTTTTCTGCGCCCGTTCCAATGCCTTATTAATCCATGGGTGAACAATCGCCTCACCCTCTTTCAGGCCGAGGCGTTGGAGCATGGTGTCCATGCGGTCGGTGCCGAAAATCCGCATCAAATCATCTTCCAGACTGAGGAAAAAGCATGACCGCCCCGGATCCCCCTGCCGACCGGAGCGCCCGCGTAACTGATTGTCAATGCGGCGGCTCTCATGACGCTCGGTGCCAATCACGCACAGGCCACCGGCGGCCAGTGCGTGTGCTTTCAGCTTTTCGACCTCGGCGGTAATTTGAGCCGCCTTTTTGGTGCGCTTGTCACCGTCAAGATTGCCCAATGCTTCTTCCAGCTGCATATCCAGATTACCGCCCAATTGAATGTCGGTGCCGCGTCCGGCCATATTGGTGGCGATGGTCACGGCCCCCGGCACCCCGGCTTGGGCAATAATATGGGCTTCGCGCTCGTGATAGCGGGCGTTCAAAACCTCGTGGGGAATTTTGCGCTTCTTTAATTGTGCCGCCAGCAATTCCGATTTTTCAATACTGGTGGTGCCAACCAAAACCGGTTGGTGCTTATCGCGGCATTCAGATATCAAATCAATAATGGCGTCATGCTTTTCTGCCATTGTGCGATACACGGCGTCATCGTCGTCGGCGCGCGCAATCGGCGCATTGGTCGGAATTTCCAGCACATCAAGCCCGTAAATATCCATAAACTCGTCGGCCTCGGTGAGCGCCGTGCCGGTCATGCCTGATAGGCACTCATAGAGACGGAAATAATTTTGAAAAGTAATTGAGGCCAATGTTTGATTCTCGGCTTGTATCGGCACCCTTTCTTTGGCTTCCAAGGCTTGATGAAGCCCATCAGAATAACGCCGCCCTTCCATCATGCGACCGGTAAACTCATCAATAATCACCACTTGCGCCCCTTCGCCGCTGCCACGCAGAATATAATCGCGGTCTTTGGCAAACAGCTTGTGCGCCCGCAAGGCATTGGTCACATAATGCACCAACGTCACATTGTGAATGTCATAAATCGAACTTTCCGACTCCAACAATTCGGCTTCAATGAGCAATTTTTCGATATGCTCATTGCCAGCTTCAGAGAACGTCACCGTGCGCGCTTTTTCATCCAGTTCATAGTCTGCTTCAATAAGAGAGGGTATCAGCTTATTAACCGCCACATAAAGGTCGGATTGGTCTTCCATCGGGCCGGAAATAATCAAGGGTGTGCGCGCCTCGTCAACCAGAATACTGTCAACCTCGTCAACAATCGCAAAAGCATGGCCGCGTTGCGCCATCTCGCCAAGAGTGTATTTCATATTGTCACGCAAATAATCAAAACCAAGCTCATTATTGGTGGCGTAGGTAATGTCGGCGGCATAGGCGCGGGCGCGGGCATCATCTTCCATATCATGCACAATGCACCCGACCGTTAACCCCAGAGCCTCATGCACAACGCGCATCCAATCGGCATCGCGCTGCGCCAGATAATCATTGACCGTCACCACATGCACCGGCTTGCCAGACAGTGCATTCAAATAGCACGGCAGCGTGGCCACCAAGGTTTTACCCTCGCCAGTTTTCATTTCCGAAATTTTACCGTCATGCAACACCATGCCGCCAATCAGTTGGACATCATAATGGCGCTGGCCGAGCGTGCGCTGGGCGGCTTCGCGCACGGCGGCAAAGGCTTCTTCCAAAATATCATCCAGCTTGGCACCCTCGCCAAGGCGTTGCTTAAACGCGTCTGTTTTGTTTTTTAAGGCGGCATCATCAAGCGCACGAAACTCATCTTCCAACGCATTGATGCGCGCGACCCGCGCTTGGTAGGATTTGAGTTTGCGGTCATTTGCCGACCCGAAAAAACGCATCAGCCTTGATAATTCCAGCACGGTCGTCTCCTGCGGTTTCAATAACCAAAATAACTCTCTGATGATGTAAAGTGCCGTAAGCCCGCTGTCAATTATATGACACGCATAGCTCAATCATGTGTTAATCTGGTGTATCAATCATGAAAAACGCCGATAAAATTTCAATCAACCGCCGCCGATGCCAGCCATGCCGATAAATGTGTCCATATCACCGCTTGCGCCAAAAGCATTTGCCAAATTAGCGCAGTTGCCCGATGTGCGATTGGCCGTGGCGGCCACCGGGCAACCCTATCGCGGGCGCGATGACTTGCTGGTCGTGCAATTGCCGCCCACAGCGCGTGTGGCCGGTGTTTTTACAAGCTCAAAAACAGCCTCGGCACCAGTTGATTTATGCCGCGCCCATTTGCAGGCCGGGCGAGGACGCATTGGGGCTTTACTGGTCAATGCTGGTAATGCCAATGCCTTTAGCGGTGCGGCGGGTATGCGGGTGGCGCAAGCCATTGCGCGGGCGGCGGCAAAAAAATTCGGCACCCCGATGGAGCACGTTTTTGTTGCCTCAACCGGTGTGATAGGAGAAGTACCCGATGCTGCCCCCTTATTGGATGGGTTGGAAAAGGGCGAACCGGAAGCGTCCGACTCGGCACTTTGGCAGGCGTCGGCGCGCGCCATGATGACGACCGACACATTTCCTAAAATGGCCACCCGCACGGTCAAATTCGGGCAACACAAAATAAAGCTGAACGGTATTGCCAAAGGCTCGGGTATGATTGCGCCGGATATGGCGACCATGTTGGCTTTTATATTCACCGATGCGGCCATACCGACGCCCCTGTTACAAAAATTATTGCTTGAGACCACGGCGCGTAGCTTTAATTGCATTACGGTGGACAGCGACACATCGACTTCCGACACTTGCCTGCTGATTGCCACCGGCGAAAATAAAATCACTGGCGGTGCATTGCGCGCGGTGAGCGATAAGCGTCTTCGTCCCTTCCGCAAAGCCTTGCTTGAGCTGATGCAAGAGCTGGCCATACAGGTGGTTTCAGATGGTGAAGGTATCACGAAACTGATGACGATAGATATAAGCGGTGCGGCAGATGATGCGAGTGCCCGCCGCATCGGGCTTTCGGTCGGCAATTCGCCATTGGTCAAAACCGCCATTGCCGGTGCAGATGCCAATTGGGGACGCATCGTGATGGCGGTCGGCAAATCGGGTGAATTGGTGGAGCGCGACCGTCTGGCGATTACGCTTGGTGGGCATAAGGTGGCGTATCGGGGCCGTGCCGTGCCGCATTTTGATGAAGCACCGGTGGCCGCCCATCTCAAAAAACCCCAAGTGCATATTGGCATCCATGTCGGGGCATTGGCCGGTAAAGGCAAAGGCAAAGCGCGAGTTTGGGCCAGTGATTTAACGCATGGATATATTCAGATAAATGCCGACTATCGCAGCTAACATAATGCTGGTGGTCGCCGCCGCTTTGGTTGACGGCGATGGCCGCATCGTGCTGGCGCAACGCCCCGAAGGAAAAACCATGCCCGGCTTATGGGAATTTCCCGGCGGCCAAGCCGAGGGGGGCGAAACACCCGAAGCAGCACTTATACGTGAACTGAAAGAAGAACTGGATATTGATGTAACCGCCGCCTGCCTTGCGCCGCTCACTTTTGCCAGCCATGTTTATGCGGATTTTCATTTGTTGATGCCGCTTTACGTGTGCCGCAAATGGGACGGGCAGATAGCCCCACGCGAAGGTCAAAATGTGCGATGGGCGCGTGTGTGCGATATGTTTGATATTGACATGCCACCAGCCAACAAGCCCCTGATTGCTCTATTGCGCGATTTTTTATGAAGCGGCTTTACCCATCAAATAGCAAATTTCAAAATCAATCGGCTGGCTATTGAGCTGCGCTATGGCATGTGCCAAGACATCACGGCGTAGCGGACGGCGTGGCCGCGCCGTCAGACAATTATTCTCGCCCATGCCACGCAAATCCGTGAACACGCGCATCGGGTCAACATAATTGATTGTGACCACATCGCTATCTACAATAGGCTCGTCAAATTGGGCGCGTTGCATCAGCCCACCCAAGTCGCGTATATCGGCAAAGGGATGAATATGCGCCCCTGCGCCGCTGGTCAGCTCGGTTTCTGCCGCCAATAAGGCATGCCGCAAATTGGCCAGCGTGCGATTGCCTGCCATTGTGCCAACAAACAATCCCCCCGGCTTCAGGGCACGCCTTATTTGTATCAGCGCGCCGGGGAGGTCATTGGCATGGTGGAGCCCCCAGAAAGAAACAATCAAATCGCAAGAGGCATCGGCAATCGGCAGATGTTCTTCATCCAGCACCAGAGCGAGAGGGTTGCGCGATAACATGGCAGCAGACAAATCGGCTTCAATAAAACACTCAATAAAATGACGGGAGGTTTTTTTAAGTGCCTTGTCCAACAGCCCGCCATAACTGCCAATAAGCAGCCCGGTGGCGAAATGGCGTTCAAGGCCGCTCAGGCGTTCAACCAATTCATTGGCCATGCGGCGGTGCAGAAAATCATAGGCGGCAAAACCAGCCGCCATGCGCGTGCGCCGACCAGCCAGCAAGCGGCGGTCAAAAATATGCGGGACAGAACGCACCATTCAAGGCATCATGGCAGTTGCCATGCAAAACACAATAAGAAAAAATATGACTCTGCTTTATTGCAAAATCCGCGATATTGTCGTGCCGCCGGTTTGTCCGGCCTGTCATGTGCCGGTGGGTGACGATGATGGTCTGTGCATGAGCTGTTGGCAGGAGCTGGAATTTATCTCGGCGCCGATTTGCCGTATATCGGGTATCCCCATGCCTTATGATTTGGGCGAAGAAACCCTCGCGCCCTTCGTGCGTATCAATCCACCGCCTTATAAACGGGCGCGGGCAGCCTTGATTTATAAGGGGCGAGCGGCAGAACTCATTCGCCGTTTCAAATTCGGCGACCGACCCGAAATTGCCCGCTTGCTGGCGCGTCTCATGGCCACAGC
>CAYQFO010000017.1:0-5729 GCA_964416815.1 uncultured Rhodobiaceae bacterium
ATCTCATACCGTCCAAGGGGATGACCCTGCCGTTTATTTCCTATGGCGGTTCGTCGCTATTGGCGTCGGCTGTGACCATGGGGATGTTGGTTGGGTTGATGCGGCGACGCTCCGGCAGTGATATGCGCTTGCGCCCGCTCACCGGTCTTGCCGTAAGCAATCGCTTGGGGAGCCGCATATGAGTAGGGGCATTATTCTTTTGGCGGCCGGTGGCACGGGTGGGCATATGTATCCGGCAAGTGCGCTGGCCGGTAAATTAAAAGCCGCCGGCTATGATGTGCATTTGGCCGCCGACCAGCGTGGCCTCGCTTATGTTGCCACGCTTGAACCGATGGCGGTGCATAAAATAACTGCGGCAACCATTTATGGCGCCGGGATGAAAGCCATTTTGAGGCGCGGGCTGATTTTGCTTTATTCTTTTTTGCAAGGGTTAATGCTTGTGCTTCGTTTGCGTCCGGTCGTGATTGTCGGGTTTGGTGGATACCCGTCATTTCCTCCTGTATTGGTAGGCCTGTTATTGCGGCGTAAGGTGCTGGTGCATGAACAAAATGCGGTTCTGGGGCGTGCCAATCACATGGCGGCATCGCTAGGGGCAAATCTTGCCGTCAGTGTGGGCGACACTCTTAATGTTCCCAAATCAGCCGGTCGACGCGCCCGCAATACGGGCAATCCGTTGCGTCCGGAAGTGTTGCAAGCGGCCGAGGGCAGCTATCGTCTGATTGCGCCCAACCGACCGATTGATTTACTGATTTTTGGCGGCAGTCAGGGCGCCGATGTTTTTGACCATGTCATTTCGGCGGCGATAAATCTGCTGGACGATGATTTGAAACGCCGTCTGCGCGTGGTGCAACAAACGCGCCCAAGTGCGATGGCACAATTGCTGAAAGAATACACCGATATGGGTGTTTATGCCGAATTGCGCGATTTTTTCGATGATTTACCCAATCGGATAAGGCGGGCGCATCTGACGATATGCCGTGGCGGGGCATCGAGTGTGGCCGAAATCGTCGCGCTTGGTGCGCCGGCTATTTTTGTTCCCTTGCCCGGTGCGCTTGACCAAGACCAAGCGCACAATGTGCGCGCTATTGAAAGGGATGGCGGGTGTATTGTGCTGCCGCAAAGCTCATTGAGCGAAGCGGTGCTGGCGGCGCGGTTGACAGAACTCTTCCACGACAAAAGCAGCTTACAAAACATCTCCTCCCGCGCCCTGACATTTGCCGCGCCGAAAGCAGCCGAGCGGCTGGCGCGCTATGTATTGTGTTTGGCCGAAAAGCGACCGATTGACATTAACCGGCCATTTGAACGCTCAGAAACGACGGGGGCATCGCAATGACCATGCTTGCCAACCCACTGCAGCATGTGCGCCCTTTTGGGCGGGTTCATATTGTCGGCATTGGCGGTATCGGCATGAGCGGTATTGCCGAAATCATGCACAATATGGGCTATGATGTGCAAGGCAGCGATATGGGCAATAATGCCAATACCGAGCGTCTTACGGCTATGGGCATCACCATATTCAAAGGCCATGACGCCGACCATATTGCTGGTGCTGGTGTGGTGGCGATTTCCTCGGCGGTCAAGCCGGACAATGTGGAAGTTAAAGCCGCCCGTCTGGCGCAAATTCCGGTTGTGCGGCGCGCCGAGATGCTGGCCGAATTGATGCGCTTAAAGGCGTGCATCACGATTGCCGGTACGCATGGCAAAACCACCACGACCTCTTTGGTGGCGGCTATTTTGGATGCCGCAGATATTGACCCCACCGTCATCAATGGCGGCATCATCAATGCCTATGGCACCAATGCGCGCTTGGGGCAAGGTGATTGGATGGTGGTTGAGGCAGATGAAAGCGACGGCACCTTTATTCGTCTGCCGTCGACGATTGGCGTTGTCACCAATATCGACCCTGAGCATCTTGACCATTATGACGGCTTTGACGGTCTGTGTGCGGCGTTTGACAGCTATATTCAAAACATTCCGTTTTATGGTGTGGGCATTGTTTGTCTTGACCATCCAGAAGTGCAGGCGTTGGTTGGTCGTATTGTTGACCGCCCACTCTTGACCTATGGGCTTACTGAGCAAGCCGATTTACGCGCCACGAATATCGTCGAAAAAGGTTTGAGCCAGCATTTTGATGTGGTGCGCCGTCATCGCTTGACCGGTGCGCAAGAGGTGATTGAAGGTCTCAGCCTACCCATGGCCGGTCGCCATAATCTGCAAAACGCATTGGCGGCGATTGGGGTTGGCTTGGAAGTTGGTGTTGACGCTGAGGCGATTGGCAAGGCACTGGCCAATTTTGCCGGTGTCAAACGCCGCTTTAGTCATATTGGCCATGTGCGCGGTGCCGATATATTTGACGATTATGCCCATCATCCGGTTGAAATAGAGGCCGTGTTGGATAGCGCCCGCGCCGTTGCCAAGGCGCGTGTGACAGCCGTGGTGCAGCCGCATCGCTATAGCCGTTTGCGCGATTTGTTTACCGAATTTTGCACCTGCATGAATCTTGCCGACCGGGTGCTGGTTTTGCCGGTTTACGAGGCCGGTGAACGCCCGATTAAAAACATAAACGCCGAAGCACTGGTGGAAGGCTTGCGGACGCATGGTCATCGCCATGTCGAACATGTTGAAGACGCGGCGGCAATGGCGGCAGTTCTTGCCCCCGATATTGGCGAAGGTGATGTGATTATCTGCATGGGGGCGGGCAGTATCACGCAAATGGCGCATGAGCTACCCGAAAAATTGGAGGCTGCGGCGTGATGGCACTGAGACAAGAAAATGCTGAAATAAGCCGCACAGCGCGTGAAATGCTGGCCATGTTGCCGAAGGTGCGCGGCAAATATATGCCCGATATAGCACTGGCAGATTTATGCTGGTTGCGCGTGGGCGGCTTGGCCGATGTGGTTTTCATGCCGGCTGATGTGGATGATTTGGCGACGTTTTTGGCCACTGTGTCCAATGATGTCCCGTTACATGTTCTGGGTGCTGGTTCAAACACATTGGTGCGTGATGGCGGGGTGCGCGGTGTGGTTATCAGGCTGGGCAGTGCCTTCGGGCAGATTGAACAGAGCGATGAGCTGCATATGACGGCCGGGGCGGCGGCACTGGATGTGCGGTTGGCGCGGGCGGCGGCGAAGGCAAAATTGTCGGGTTTGGAATTTTTTAGTGGTATTCCCGGGGCTGTTGGCGGCGCATTGGCGATGAATGCGGGTGCCTATGGTCGTGAAACCGGTGAGGTGCTGGTTGATGTTGATGCGCTTGACCGCAAAGGGCGGCATCTTCGTCTATCGGTTGATGATTTGCAGCTGGCCTATCGGCATAATGGCTATAGCGATTTTATTATTTATCTTGCGGCTCGCTTTACCGGCGTGTCGGGTGAGGCGGGGGCGATAATTGCCCGCATGGATGAGATTGCCAAAAAGCGTGGTGACAGCCAACCGGTGAAATCGCGCACTGGCGGCAGCACATTCAAAAATCCGGGCGAGGCGAACCCGCAAGGCCAGAAAGCGTGGAAACTGATTGAGACGGCCGGGTGTCGTGGTTTGCGTCAGGGTGATGCGCAGATTTCCGAATTGCATTGTAATTTCCTCATTAATCATGGTGCTGCAACAGCCAATGATCTTGAAACATTGGCAGAAGCTGCACGTCAACGGGTTGTCGACACAAGTGGCATCAGACTGGATTGGGAAATCCGCCTGATTGGGGAGGCTGCCTATGGCTGATGCGAAACATATCGCCGTGCTCATGGGCGGTTGGTCGCCGGAACGCGAGATTAGCCTCGTCTCCGGTGCCGGCTGCGCCGAGGCCTTGGGGACGCTCGGCTATCGCGTGAGCGAGGTTGATGTTGACCGCAATCTTGACCGGATGCTCGCCGATATAAAGCCGGATATTTGTTTCAACGCCTTGCACGGTATTGGTGGCGAGGATGGCGAAGTGCAAGGTTTGTTGGAAGTGTTGCAGATTCCCTACACCCATTCGGGTGTGCGCGCTTCGGCTTTGGCGATGGACAAGCATTTGTCGAAGCAGATTTTTACGGCGGCAGGTCTGCCGACGGCGGCGCATGTGCTGGTTGAAAAAAGCGATGCTTGCGGGCATCGGTTGGAACCACCCTATGTGGTCAAGCCGGTTAATCAAGGGTCGAGCGTTGGGGTAGAAATCGTGCCGCAAGGGGCGAATGATATACCAGCTTGTCTCAGCACCGATAACTGGGCGTTTGATGGTGCGGCCATGGTCGAAGCCTATGTCGCCGGTCAAGAATTGACCTGCGCGGTGATGGGTGACGAGGCGCATGATGTGATGGAAATTATAGCGTCAAACGGGTTTTATGATTATCGCGCCAAATATGAGCCGGGCGGGTCAAGGCATAAAGTGCCGGCCGATATTGATGCCGGGTTGGCCGATGAAATTCGCGCGGCGTCATTGCGGGCGCATCAAATTTTGGGGTGCCGTGGCGTCACCCGTGCCGATTTTCGTTATGACGCCGATAAAGCCGGACTGGTCTTGCTTGAAATCAACACCCAGCCCGGCATGACACCCGTATCGCTGGTGCCGGAAATCGCTGCGCATCGCGGCATATCATATACCGAACTCGTGCAATGGATAGTGGAGGATGCCTCATGCCAAAGATAGCCAAGAAGCCTCATAAGCGCGGCGTATTCCGCCTTTTGTTTGACATTGTGTGGCGTGTTTTGGCGGCCCCGCTTAATTTATTGATGATTGCATTTAGGCCAGTTTGGACGGGGTGGCGCAGGCGCATTATTTTTGTAACTGCGCTGGCAGGTTTGGCGGCACTGGTGATTTTTCAATTTGCGCCATTGGCACCGATGGCCGATATGGTTCGTCACCAGGTCTACGCTGCGACGGCGTCTATGGGCTTCAATGTCAACGACATTACTGTCGAAGGGCGTCGTCGTACACGGCGCGAGGATTTATGGCATGGGGTTAATGTCACTGTCGGTAAACCGATTTTTGCCATTGACCTTCATACGACGCGGATGCGCGTAGAAGCATTGCCTTGGGTTAGGGAGGCGGTGATTATTCGCCAATTACCCAATGTTCTGCACATTACGCTGGTTGAGCGTAAGGCTTTTGCTTTATATCAAGACGGGCAATCTTTGTCGGTGATTGACAAATTGGGCGACCCGATTACCTCGCATCATCTGAATGATTTTGCTCATTTGCCGGTATTTTCAGGTAAAGGCGCGACTTTGCGCGCTGCTGGTCTTGTTGACTTACTGTATGACTATCCGGTGCTGCACAATCGCATGACGGCGGCGCACTGGATGGGTGGACGGCGTTGGATATTGCGGCTCAACCATGGCGGTGAAGTGCATTTACCCGAACGTGATTTGGCTGGTGCGCTCGATAGGCTGATGGCGTTGGAGCAACAAAAGCGCGTTTTGGCAATTGAAAATCAGGCGATTGATTTACGCCTACCGGACCGTGTGTTGCTGCGTCCGCAAAAATCAAGTCGGCTCTCACCCGCCTCGCCAGCCGAGGAGCGCTCATGACCGAAGCGCTTAAATCCAATCAATTTCTGAAACGCCCGACCACACGGCTTGTGCGCGGCACGGTGGCCGCCCTTGATATCGGCACCTCGAAAGTGGCCTGTTTGATTGCAGAAAATATTGACCATAGCGCCGCCAATGGGCTTATCCACGTTGCCGGTTTCGGGCATCATTTGTCGAGTGGTCTTTGTGCCGGTCAGGTGGTCGACATGTCGGCGGCTGAAGACG
>CAYQFO010000017.1:5739-13754 GCA_964416815.1 uncultured Rhodobiaceae bacterium
GCTGAAGACAGTGTGCGTGCCGCCGTCGATGCCGCCGAGCGTATGGCCGGGCAAGAAGTTCGGCGGGTGATTATCGGCATTTCAGCCAATCGTCTGCAGAGCCGGATTTGCGAGGCCAGTGTGCCTTTATATGGCCATGCGGTCAATGATGAGCATATGGTGCTGGCATTGCGCCACGCTTATGAACAAAATTGGCACGAAGACCATGAGATTCTTCATGCCGTTCCGCTCGGCTATGGCATTGATGACAGCACTGGTATCAGCAATCCGCGCGACATGTATGGTGACGAATTGAAAGTTACCCTGCATCTTATGAGTGCGCCGATAAGCCCGATACGCAATTTGTTGAGCTGCATTGAACAATGCCATTTGGAATGTGAAAAGCTGGTTGTGACGCCCTATGCCAGTGCCTTGGCCACATTGATGCAGGATGAGATTGATTTGGGCGTTCTGCATCTTGATATGGGCGGCGGCACGAGCAGTGTCATGATTTTCTATCAGGGTGCGCCGATTTTCACTGCGGTTATACCGGTCGGCGGGGATCATATCACGCGCGATATTGCGCGTGGATTGAATGTTTCGGTAGCGGTTGGCGAACGGCTCAAGACACTGCACGGCAGTGTTTTGGCAAATGCGGGTGACGCGCGTGAGCAGTTTGAAATTTCGCAATCCGAGGGTGCTTCTCAAATGCTGCCGAAAAGCGCCCTGAGGAAAATCATCCGCCCGCGATTGGAAGAGACATTTGAACTTGTCAAACAGCAATTGGCGGCATCGGGTTTGGAGCAATTTGCTGGTCGCCGCATGGTGCTGACCGGTGGGGCTGCGCAGCTTGTCGGCGTGGCAGAATTGGCGCAGCAGATATTGCAAAAACAGCCGCGTTTGGCCTCGCCGATGCGCTTGACCGGTCTGCCGGAAGTTGCCTCAGGGCCGCCATTTGCGGCTTGCGCGGGTCTTTTGACATATGCAGGGCGGGCGCATGGCGATGGTGTATTGGCGGCTTCGTCAACCGGCGTGATGCGTCGGGTTAGCGATTGGCTATGGAGGCGGTTTTAACAATGTTCATAATTTATCATTTCGAGCAGATGGTCTGCTCATATCGTCCGGCGGTGCAAGAGGCACAGTCGGGGCATTGTCAGTTTGGTTTTTTTGGAGGCCACGCCGACAATTCTCATAACCACTTCAACGACGCCAAAATTTGGCGCATAGAAAGGAGAAAATCATGAGTATTCAATTGACTGTTCCCCCGAAGCGGGAAATGAAACCACGCATTATTGTGCTTGGCATTGGCGGGGCTGGTGGCAATGCCGTCAATAATATGGTCACGGCCGGATTGGAAGGGGTTGAGTTTGTCGTCACCAATACCGATGCTCAAGCATTGACCGATTCCAAAGCTGACCGGCGTATCCAGATTGGCAGCAAGCTGACCGAAGGTCTGGGTGCCGGCTCCAATCCAGAAATCGGTCGCCAAGCGGCCGAAGAAACAATGGCTGAAATCGTTGATGTGTTGCAGGGTTCGCACATGATTTTTGTCACCGCCGGTATGGGGGGTGGCACGGGCACCGGCGCCGCACCAGTTATTGCACGCGCGGCGCGTGAACTCGGCATTTTGACGATTGGTGTGGTCACCAAGCCGTTTGACTTTGAAGGTCGTCGGCGTATGGAATCGGCCATTACCGGCATTGAGGAATTGGCCGAAGAAGTTGATACATTGATTATCATTCCTAACCAGAACTTGTTTCGTATTGCCAATGCCCAGACCACATTTGCCGAAGCCTTTGCGATGGCCGATGAGGTGCTGCATTCGGGTGTGGCTGGTATCACTGATTTGATGGTCAAGCACGGGTTGATAAATCTCGATTTTGCCGATGTGCGCACGGTGATGAATGAGATGGGTAAAGCGATGATGGGTACGGGCGAAGCACAGGGCGAAAATCGCGCTGTTCAATCAGCCGAAATGGCGATTGCCAATCCGTTGCTGGATGATGTTTCTATGCAGGGCGCAAGCGGTGTTCTGATAAGCATTTCCGGCGGTGAGGACATGACCTTATATGAGGTTGATGAAGCCGCCAATCGTATCAAGCAGGAAGTGGATGACGAGGCCAATATCATTATCGGTTCAACTTTTGATGATAAGTTGAGCGGGGTGATACGTGTGTCGGTTGTTGCGACGGGCATCGGCAAGTCGGCGCGGTGTGCCGACGCGCCAACGCAGTTGCGTGAAGTGACGCCGGTCAATGCGGATGCGGTGCGGCCTGAAATTAAAATTCCTGAATTTGAAGATGGTGAAGCTGCTATGGAAGAACCTGAGGAAGTGGCGATGCCGGCTGACGCGTTGCCGGGCTTTCTGCAACCCAAACAAATGCAGCCGCCGCGTCGGGAACTTTCTAGACGATCGCGGTCATTCCTTGAACGCGTATTGGGCAGGAAAAATCCAGAAGAGGTTAATGAGGCCGATAATCTTGATGCTGAAACGGCTTCGCATACAGTGCAATCGGCAGAGGCGAAAAATCAGCATAAGCCAAAAGACGATATGCCACCGAGTGAGGTGATGGCGATATTGGATGCTTTGGACGCTGATACAACGATTTCGGCAATGCCGGTGCCGGTTGCCGATGCCGAGCCGGCTGAAATAGATGATTTGGAGCCGGTGCCTCAAACAGCTCGTGGCGAGAGCGCCGAGCCGTTATCCGAGACGCCGCTTGATTTTCAAGAGCCTGTCATTGATGCACCGGAGCCGCCGTCGATTGAAGCCCCGGAGCCGGCGCAAACCAGAATGCAAACGGCGGCCAATGATGCCGTGTCTTCGCTTGACAGTGAGGCGTTGGATATTCCGGCTTTCCTCCGCCGCTAACAGGCCAACCATCGCGCCCGGCACGATTTTTCGTGTCGGGTTGCTTGTTTCATTTTGTTACACAAATGTAATAAACGGCAATAAACTGTTATTTGTGCCGTTTGCTTGGGCTGCGTAGAACGTAAATTATAGAGGTTCAAGGAATAGGGTTTATGACACCACCGACGACCATATCACAAATTCACGAGCGTTATGCACCGGCTCCGATGAATGATGACTGCCCTTCTGCCCAGCTGGGGGCATATCAGACCACGCTGGATGGTGAGGCTTCGCTAAGCGGTATTGGATTGCATTGCGGAAGCAATATCAGTCTGAGGCTATGCCCGGCGGAGGCCGATACTGGTATTGTTTTTGTTCGCACTGATGTTGAGCAAGCTGAAGACGCCTGCATTCCGGCACTGACCGGAAGCGTGTGTGCGGTTACCTTGTCATCGACAATCGGCAATCAGGCTGGTCATAAGGTCGGCACGATTGAGCATTTGATGGCAGCGTTGTCGATATTGCGTATTGACAATGCGATTGTTGAACTGGATGGACCGGAAGTGCCGATTATGGACGGTAGTGCGCGTCCGTTTGTTGACTTAATTGAGGGCGCCGGGGTTAAGACTTTGCCAGTTGAGCGTCGGGTTATTCGCATTCTGCGACCGGTCCGTGTTGAGTGTGGTGACAGCTATTGCGAATTGCTGCCTGATACACAAACAGTTTTTGAAGCCGAGATTGATTTTGAAAGTGGTGCCATTGGCCGCCAAACCTACAGTATGATGCTGCATGACGCTGATTACGACAATTGTGTTGCTGATGCGCGCACTTTCTGCATGCTGTCGCAGGTGGAAACCATGCGTAATGTCGGGCTGGGGCTTGGTGGGTCGATGGATAATGCGATTGTGGTTGATGGTGACAGAGTCCTGAATGAGGAAGGGTTGCGGTCGGATGATGAGTTCGTCCAGCATAAGGTGCTGGATGCTGTGGGTGATTTGTATTTGCTGGGCCTGCATCTGATTGGTCGTTATCGTGGTTATAAATCGGGACATGCGTTGCACAATAAACTCCTGCATGCGCTGTTCACGCAGCCGGATGTTTTTGAGATAGTCAATTTGGCGCAGGACGAGAAAATTCTCGCCGCCGAATAATTTTTCGTTATATATAAACTCCTGAGCGGTGCGTTGATGTGCCGGGAAGAAATGTAAACAGGGGGTGCGACAGATAGCGATGAAGCGTTTTTGCCGGATATTTGCCATTGCCTTGATGAGCGCGTCTATCGTGGCTTGCGGTGGCGCGGCTGACTTGAAGCCGGAATATGTCGAGCGTCCGGTTGATGTGATTTACAATAATGCCTATGAGGAATTACAGCGCGGGAATTTTATTGTTGCGGCGCAGGAATTTGACGAAGTTGAACGCCAGCACCCCTACTCAATATGGGCGCGTCGTGCGATGGTCATGGCGTCTTATACTTATTATATCCAAAACCGTTATGACGAGTCGATAGCGACGGCGCAGCGTTTTCTGGCACTTTATCCGGGCAATAAGCAGGCGCCCTATGTCTATTATCTGATTGCCATGTGCCAGTATGAGCAAATTTCCGATATTAGGCGCGACCAGCGCATGACGGAATTGGCGCGTGGGTCGATATTGGAAGTTATCCGTCGTTATCCTGAGAGTTCCTATGCGCGCGATGTGCAGTTAAAGTTGGATTTGGTGCAGGACAGTTTGGCTGGTAAGGAAATGGATGTGGGTCGTTTTTATCTCAATCGCGGCGATTATGGGGCGGCGGCCGGACGCTTTGGGCGGGTTATCCGTCAGCATCCGAGAAGCTCGCATGTGCCGGAAGCCTTGCATCGGTTGACCGAGGTTTATTTGTCCTTGGGCATTAAGCAAGATGCGCAAGTAGCTGCGGCGGTTCTTGGCTATAACTACCCTAACAGCGCGTGGTATCGCGACAGTTACGATATTCTGGTGCAGCGCGATTTGCGTCCGCAAGCGGATAAGCAATCGTGGATTGACCGCGCACTGGATAGCGTTTTTTGAGGAATCGGGCATGTTAGCCTCGCTTTCAATTCGTGACATTGTGCTGATTGAAAAGCTCAATCTGGACTGGCAATCGGCATTATGTACGCTGACCGGCGAAACCGGTGCCGGTAAATCAATTTTGCTGGATGCGTTGGGATTGGCGACCGGTGCGCGTGGTGATGTCGGGCTGGTGCGTCAAGGCAGTGCGCAGGGGAGTGTTGCGGCTGTTTTCAATCTTACGCCGTCGCATCCGGTGCAAGCATTGTTGCACGAGAGCGGTTTGCTCAATGGCGCTGCGCATGTGCCGGAGCTGATTTTGCGCCGTGTGCAGACGGCAGATGGGCGCACGCGTGCGTTCTGCAATGATCGACCGGTGAGTGTTGGCTTATTGGCCGAGATTGGAAAAATGCTGGTTGAGATTCATGGCCAGAATGAGGGTCAGTCATTGACCGATGCGGCAACGCAGCGTCATTTGCTCGACAATTTCGCTGGCTTGACCGGCGATGTTGCTCGTCTTGGTGGGCTTTACGAAAAGCGTAAAGAACTGGCCGAACGATTGGCCGCCCAGCGTGCGGCGATGGCCAAAACGGCGGAGGAGACTGAATTTTTGACCCACGCGCTAGAAGAATTGCGTGTCTTGGAGCCGCAGCTCGGTGAAGAGCAGCGTTTGGCCGATGAGCGTAGCTTATTGATGAATGCTGAGAAGATTGCTGCCGATTTGAATGAGGCGACACAGAGTTTGCAAGGCGATGGCGGTATTGAAAGCGCGTTAAGCGGTGCGTTGCGACGTTTGGAGCGCGTCGCCGATGAAGCAGGTGGGCATCTTGATGAGGCCATTCAAGCGTTGGATAGGGCGGTGATTGAAGCTGGTGAAGCCCGCACTGCGGTGGCGCAGGCGGCGGCATCATTGACGCATGATCCGGCGCGGCAAGAATTTGTCGAACAGCGCCTATTCACCATGCGCGATTTAGCCCGTAAGCATAATGTCGAGCCGGATGCTTTGGTCGGATTGGGCGATACGCTGGCGCAGAGGTTGGACGATATTGCAGGTGGGAGTGAACGCCTTGATGCGCTGGAACGTGAACTGAGCGAAGCTGAATGCGCCTATGGTGAAACGGCCGAGGCCGTGTCGGCGGCACGTCAAGATGCGGCGCAAAAACTGGACGCGAAAGTCAATACCGAATTGCCGCCCTTAAAGCTGGATGGCGGCTGCTTTACCACGCAGGTTGAAACGGTCACTCTTGCCGAAGGTGGCGCGCATGGCATTGACCGGGTTCGCTTTGATGCGGCGACCAATCCGGGTATGGCACCGGGGCCGATTGCTAAAATCGCTTCCGGTGGTGAGTTGGCGCGTTTTATGCTGGCCTTGAAAGTGGCATTGGCGGGGAGTGAAAGTGCTTCAACACTTATTTTTGATGAAGTTGATGCCGGTGTTGGCGGTGCGGTTGCCGAGGCCGTCGGTGCGCGATTGCATCGTTTGGCGCAACAAGGGCAAGTGCTGGTTGTGACCCATTCGCCGCAAGTGGCCGCGCGTGGTGACCATCAGTGGAAAGTAAGCAAAAGCGATAGCGGTCAGGGTGTGGTGACAGACGTTGTTGCCCTTGATGCGCCTGCGCGTTTGGAAGAAGTGGCGCGTATGCTGGCCGGTGCCGAAGTTACCGATGAGGCGCGTGCTGCCGCACGGCGTCTGTTGGATGGTCATATATGAAAGACGTTGCGGCATTGGACGAAGTCGAGGCCCGCGCCGAACTAGAACGCTTGGCGACAGAAATAGCCACCCATGATGCGGCTTATTATGGTGAGGACACGCCGCTTATTAGCGATGCAGATTACGATGCGCTGCGCCGTCGCAATGCGGCGATAGAAGCGCAGTTTCCAAATTTGAAACGGGCCGACAGCCCGAGCGAGCGGGTCGGGGTAACGCCTGATACGGGTTTTGATAAGGTGGAACACCGCGTGCCGATGTTGTCGCTTGGTAATGCTTTTGATGGTGATGATGTTGCTGATTTTGCCGCGCGTGTGCGGCGTTTTTTGGGGCTGGATGAAGCGGCTGAACTCAGCTTTACTTCGGAGCCGAAGATTGATGGGCTGTCGGCCAGCCTACGCTATGAAAAAGGTGTGTTCGTGCAGGGTGCGACACGCGGCGACGGGCGCGAGGGGGAAGACATAACCGCCAATTTGCGCATGTTGGAGGAAATCCCCAAAAAGCTGACAGGGAAGGTGCCCGATGTGCTGGAAGTGCGCGGGGAAGTCTATATGCGCCATGCCGATTTTGCCGCCTTGAATGCCCGCCAAAAGGAAAGCAAGAGCAAAATTTTTGCCAATCCGCGCAACGCCGCCGCCGGTAGCCTGCGCCAGCTTAACCCTGAGGTGACGGCGGCACGACCTTTGCGCTTTTTTGCCTATGCGTGGGGGGAAGTGTCGGTTATGTCGGAGGAGACGCAAAGCCACATGATGGCCTGTTTTGATAAATGGGGTTTTGTCACCAATGAGGCTTTCAAAACCGTCAAGACGATTGACGCCCTGTTGGCGCATTGGGCAGAGATTGAAAAACGCCGCGCCACGCTCGGTTATGATGTTGATGGCATGGTCTATAAAATTGACCGACTGGATTATCAAGAGCGATTGGGTTTCGTATCGCGTGCGCCGCGCTGGGCGATTGCGCATAAATTTCCGGCCGAACAAGCCACCACGATTGTGCAAGCTATTGTCGTGCAAGTCGGGCGCACCGGTGCGTTGACGCCGGTTGCCAAATTGGCACCGGTGACGGTGGGCGGCGTGGTGGTCGCCAACGCCACACTGCACAATGGTGATGAAATTCAAAAAAAAGACATTCGCATTGGCGATAAAGTCGTCATCCAACGCGCTGGTGATGTGATACCGCAAGTGGTGAAAGTGATTATCGAAAAAGGGCAATCGCGAGGTGCACCCTATCAGTTTCCGACCATTTGTCCGGCCTGCGGGGCGCAAGCCGCGCGCACATTGGACGAAGATGGTGAAGCTGATGTTGTCACCCGTTGCACGGGCGGGTTGATGTGTCCGGCACAGGCGCGTGAAAGATTGAAACATTTTGTGTCGCGGGCGGCTTTCGATATTGATGGGTTTGGGCGCAAGCAGGTTGATGAATTTTGGCAGCGAGGGATGGTGCGCCGTCCGG
>CAYQFO010000017.1:13764-15783 GCA_964416815.1 uncultured Rhodobiaceae bacterium
CCGCAGCCGCTATGAAAATAACCCGCCGGAGATTTGGCAATATACGTCGGGTAAAAAACAGAAAATCGGCACATTGAAAGACAGTGCACGAAAATTATTTGCGGCCATTGATGCTCGTCGCGAAATTGCGTTAGAGCGATTTATTTTTGCGCTTGGTATTCGTCATGTGGGCGAAACCACGGCGCGTCTGTTGGCGCGTCATTTCGGGTCGGTTGAGGCTTTAGAGAGCCATATGTTGAAAATTATGGGCGGCGACGAAACGGCGCGTGAGGAAGTGCAGGCGATTGATGGGGTCGGGCGGGTTTTGGTTGATGCGCTGGTGGCGTTTTTCAGCGCGGCGGAAAATCGACAAGTCGTGCAGGATTTACTGATCGCTGGTGTTCGCCCGCAAGCACCGACAGCCGTGGTTGGCGATACGCAAGTTTCTGGTCAAACCATCGTTTTTACCGGCACGCTCGAAAACATGAGCCGCGCTGAAGCTAAAGCGCGCGCCGAGGCTTTGGGGGCAAAGGTTGCCGGTTCGGTTTCGGCACACACCAATATCCTTGTTGCCGGGGCCGAGGCTGGCTCAAAACTCACCAAGGCGCAGGCGCTGGGTGTTGAGGTGTGGTCGGAAGCGGACTGGCTTGCCTTTGCTGCGCGTCATCGCTGAGGGTGGCAAAACATTTCGCTTGTTGCGCCGCAATATAATTCTCAAAAGCCGTGTTGGCCGGAAGCCCAAGCGCACGCGCCATTTGACGCAACCGCCGTGGCGAAAATTGGCCGCTATGGCGTTGCCGATGCGCCACGACCAGAACCGGCCAAAGCGGCTCATCGTGCAGTGCACATTGGCGTAAGCATAAATTCAAATGACGGATGAGGAGCGGGCCGATATAGGCCCAATCTTGGTCCGCAAAACCATAATGACGGCTTATCTGTCGATAGCTGCTATAGCTGCCGGGTGTGGTTTGCTCGCGAATAAAATTACAAGTGCGGGGTATATTGAAGTTTCTTGCTGTAGCCATTTTATTATTCCTCCACTGAATATACTAAAGGGAGAGTAAATACACTCTAGCAACTAGTAGTTGAAAGTTTAATTTTAATTTATAGGGGCTTACAGGCTTTTTTTAGCCAATTTTTGGTTTTGCCATCGACAAGAGGTGTCAGGTTTTTCAGCACTTTAGCGTGATAAGCGTTCAGCCAATCGCGTTCTTCGGCGGTGAGCGCGGGTGCATCTATCAGGTGGTGGTCAATCGGGGCGAGTGTCAGTGGTTCAAAGCCGAGCATGGCGCGGTCGCCGCCTTTGGGTTTTGTGGCGCGGGTGACATATTGCAAATTTTCAATGCGTATGCCGAAGCGACCGGCGCGATAATAGCCCGGCTCATTGGAGACAATCATGCCCGGCTGCAAGGCGACGTTTCCGCCTTTGGCAATGCGTTGCGGCCCTTCATGGACGGACAAATAACTGCCCACCCCGTGGCCTGTGCCGTGGTCGAAATCTTGCCCTGCCGCCCAGAGCGGTGCGCGCGCCAATGTGTCGAGCTGCATGCCGTTGGTGGCTTCTGGAAAGCGCACTTGTGCCAGTGCAATATGACCTTTCAGCACACGCGTAAAGGCGGTGACTTCTGCTGGCTTGGGCGGCATTGACCCGACCGCCACAGTGCGCGTGACATCGGTGGTGCCGTCTTCATATTGCCCGCCGCTATCAATCAGATAAAGCTCGCCCGGTTTCAGCATCCGATTGCTGGCATGGGTGACACGGTAATGCACAATCGCGCCATGCGGCCCGCTACCGGAAATTGTGTCAAAGCTCAAATCGCGTAGCTTGCCGGTGGCCGTGCGGAATTTTTCGGCTTGTATGGCGGCATCAATTTCACTGATACCGCCTTTTGCACCCTCGCGCTCCAGCCAGCACAAAAAGCGGCTGAGGGCTGCGCCGTCGCGTATATGCGCGTTGATGCTGCCCCTGATTTCGGCCTTTGTTTTGCAGGCTTTGGGCAGGGCGCACGGGTCGGGTATTTCCAGCGGTTGCGCCAGCAC
>CAYQFO010000018.1:0-15503 GCA_964416815.1 uncultured Rhodobiaceae bacterium
GTCAATCACCATGCGGCGCGGGTTGTCCAGAGCAAATACCTCAAAGGAAACACGGTCAGTAAGCTCAATGACAAGGCGCGTCTCGTTGGAACCGGAGCCGACGCGAACATTTTTGACCTTCACAGCCGCCCGTTCGCCAGCCCGGCTTGTTGATTGTATCGAGCCGCTCAACAGCGTCAAAACAACCAATGCCAACCCCAGAAAACATGCTGTGGTGCCGGTATTCTTTTTTAGCATCAATCAACCGCCTCCTGTCTGCAAACAGCGACTCAGTAGATTCCTTTATTATAGAGCATAATCCTCATGATGGCGATGACGACAACCACCGGAGCCAAAATGGGAATCGACAATGGTTTGACAAGGTGCTTGCATCATTGTCGCAGAGCGACTACAAATGAATTGGAATTAATATGGCCACTTACCTTACTGGTAGTTGCCGTTCTTGATGTGCCGGGCAGAACCGGTTGACTGAAATGTTTGAGCAAGATTCGTAAATTCGGCCCCTGGGCCAAAACCTGTAGGAACCCGCATAAACGATATGTTTCAGCAAGCACTTTTTGATTTTATCGAATCTGCCTGTCGACGATTTGCTCTTTGCCGACACACAGCCCCTATGACTTTAACCTATATGACATGGCACAGTATCTGCCGGCCGCTACCAAGCGCCGAAATTGCATGTGCCTTCGGAGATATTTATGACCAAACGTATGCTTATCGATGCCGGCCACCCGGAAGAAACCCGTGTTGTCGTCACCGACAATAATCAGATTAGCGAATTTGATTTTGAATCACGCACCAAATCACCCCTTCGTGGCAATATCTATTTAGCCAAAGTTGTTCGCGTCGAGCCGTCGCTACAAGCTGCTTTTGTTGACTATGGCGGTAATCGGCATGGGTTTCTGGCCTTCAATGAAATTCACCCCGATTATTATCAAATTCCGTCGGCCGACCATAAGGCTTTGCTGAAAGCTCAAGCCGCAGAAGACGCCCAACAAGCAGCCAATGATGATGCCGAACATGACGCACCCACAATCAACAATGAAACCGCAGACGGTGATGGGGTTGAACATATTGGCGGCGATGCGCATGAAGAAGCCGCCGCGCCGGTCAGCACACGGGCACTGCACCGCAAATACGAAATTCAAGAAGTCGTTAAACGGCGTCAAATTATTCTGGTGCAGGTGCTGAAAGAAGAGCGCGGCACGAAAGGGGCGGCGCTGACCACCTATTTGTCGCTGGCCGGACGCTATTGTGTGCTGATGCCAAACACGGCGCGCGGCGGTGGCATATCGCGTAAAATTTCCAATAATGCCGACCGCAAAAAATTGAAAACAATTGTCGACAAACTTGAGGTGCCGACAGACATGGGGTTGATTGTCCGCACTGCCGGAGAACAACGCACGCTAATCGAAATCCGCCGTGACTGGGAATATCTATCACGCCTCTGGGGAGAAATTCGCGAAAAGACAATGAACAGCATCGCGCCGTGTCTGGTCTATGAGGAGAGCGACCTTATCCGTCGTTGCATCCGCGACGTTTATGGTAAAGATTTTGAAGAAGTCATCGTCAATGGCGAAGACGCCTATAAAGAAGTGCGCGACTATATGAAGCTGCTCATGCCGAGCCATGCGCGCAAGGTGAAACAACACAAAGAAGCCTCCCCCCTATTCAAACAACATGGGATGGAAGACAAACTGGCGGCCATGTTCAATCCGGTGGTTACCTTACCCTCCGGCGGCTATCTGGTGATTAACCCGACCGAGGCTCTGATTTCCATTGACGTGAACTCCGGTAAATCAACGCGCGCCTATTCGATTGAAAAAACCGCGCTGAACACCAATCTGGAAGCTGCCACGGAAGTGGCGCGACAAGCCCGACTGCGCGACCTTGCCGGATTGCTGGTAATTGATTTTATTGATATGGACGAGCGCGGCAATAATCGCGCCGTTGAAAAACAGTTGAAGGAAGCCTTGAAAAATGATCGGGCGCGGATTCAAGTCGGCAAAATTTCCAATTTTGGGTTGATGGAAATGTCGCGCCAGCGTATCCGGGCAGGCATATTGGAAGGCAGCAGCGACACCTGTCCGCATTGCAACGGTTCCGGCATGGTGCGGTCGGTCGAAAGCCGCGCTTTGCACGTTTTACGACATATTGAAGAACAGGGACAAAAAGGCAATTCCGGCGTCGTCAATGTGCATGTGCCAAATGATGTGGCACAGTATCTGCTTAACCGAAAGCGTCGGCAATTAAGCGACATCGAAACCCAACGCACATTGTCAATCATCGTTACTGGCGACAATGAACTGACGGCAATGGAAATGGCTTTTAATCTACCTGATAAGCCGGAAAGTGCCGAACCGACACGTATGGACGGAGACCCAGCAGCCGCGCTTAAAGATGATCAAACGCATCGGCGTCGGCGTCGTGGTCGTCGTGGCGGACGGCGCACTGGTCGCCGTGACGAGGCCGCACCGCAAAATAATTCGCCCAATATGGCGCGCGAGACGGCGGGCAAAACCGACAGTGCGACCGATAAAGTTGAAACGGCGCCACCCCCGCCACAATCGCAAAAAACTGCTGAACCAGCTGAAGTGGTGATGTCGGACGACAGCACCAAAACAAAACAAAAGACAGAGCAAAAGGTCAAGGTAGAGACACCAAAGGCCGATAGTGCGGCCTCCCCTAAACGAAGCGGTTGGTGGAAGCGTTAGCTTTATTGTTGCCATATTTGTTCGTAGAGTGAGTTTGATGGCATATCATCGTTTATTCATGACGCATATTTTTGTGGCGTTGATGCTTTTTGTCGGATGTGTCGGTGCCGTGCAAGCGCAGGGCGTGCGCGATGCAGAAATTGAACGTCTGCTGAAAGATTACAGCCGCCCGCTTTTATTGGCCGCCGGTCTTGACCCCAAGCGGGTCGGCATTGGCATCATCAATAATCGCAAACTCAACGCATTTGTTGCCGGTGGTCAGAATATTTTCTTCCACACTGGCCTGATATTGGAAGCCGATGAGCCGAATATGATTATCGGCGTGATGGCGCATGAAATCGGTCATATTACTGGCGGTCATCTGGCGCGGACATCCGGGGTTGCCGCGCGCATCCAGCGTCCGGCCTTAATCGCCACCATATTGGGCTTTGGGTCGATATTGACCGGCGCCCCCAATATCGGACTGGCACTGATTACCGGCAGCCAACAATTGGCGCAACGTAGCTTTCTATCTTATTCGCGCGGACAAGAAGCCGCCGCCGATATCACCGCCCTCAAATTGCTTGAATCGACGCAACAATCGCCCAACGGCATTATTGAGCTGATGAACACACTGGCCGGACAGGAAGCCTTACAAGAGGATAACCAAGACCCTTATGTGCAATCGCACCCGTTATCACGCGACCGTGTTGCCATTTATGAGAAGGGGGCAGCCGATTCACCCTATCGCACACGCAAAGATGCAGCGACATTGAAGCGTCGCCATGCACTTGTAAAAGCGAAAATTCACGGGTTTCTGGAACGCCCTGAAATAACGCTACGCCGCTATGAGCGCGATACTGCTTTGACCGGTCGTTATGCGCGCGCCATTGCCCATCACCGTCAGGGGAGCACGAATAAGGCTCTGGAACTGATTGATGGCGCCATTGCGATGCGTCCTAAAAATCCGTTTTTTCACGAATTGAAAGGTCAAATTGCCTGCGAATCCGGACGCGCCAGTATCGGTATCGCACCCTATAAGGCCGCCGTGCGCTTGCTGCCCGATGAAGCCTTATTTTATGTCGGCTTGGCTGGTTGCCAAGTGGAGTGGAGACGCGCCGATACGACCGTCTACAAAGCCGCCCTTAAAAATCTGCGAACCGCCCTGCGCCTTGCACCCGATACGGTTTCAGCCTATTTCCTGATGGCCAAAGTCTATGGGCAGTTAGAGCGTATCGCCTATGCCGAATGGGCATTGGCTGAATATTATGCGCTACGGCACAATCCAAAAGCCACCATCCACGCCAAACGCGCCGTCAAAGGCTTACCGGAAAATTCTGTTGAAAGCGTTCGCGCACACGATATTCTGGCACTGGCCTCAAACGGCAAAAAGAGAAAGGTGCGAAACAAGAAATGAAACTGGTCGAAAAAAATATGCCTCCTTGGCACCCTGGCGGGCGCATTGTTTGCAGCCTCATCTGTGGCCTTAGCCTTCTCACCATGCTGGCTTTCGGCAATCGCGCACACGCAGACACGCTCAATGACAAACAAAAAAAACAAGTCGAAAAAATAATCGCCGACTGGTTGATAAAAAACCCCGAAGCCTTGGCCGATTCGTTAAGTAATATGCAAAAGCATTTTGAACAGGCCGAAGAAAAGCGCGTATTGTCGCTACTGAAAAGCAATCGCAATGAGGTTTATCGCAATAAATCGGATTTCGCACTCGGCAAAAAAACCGCCCCGATAACCATTATTGAATTTTTCGATTATAATTGCGGCTATTGCAAACGCGCCTTCGCCCCATTGATGAAAGTGGCAAACAAAAGCAATGATATACGCGTGGTTTTTAAGGAATTTCCGATTCTGTCCCCCACATCACGCAAGGCCGCCGAATATGCGCTGGCCCTTGATGACAATCTGCACTACATCACCTTTCACACCAAGCTGATGAACCACCGCGGCAACATCTCAGATGCCGTGTTGTCAAAAACACTGGTTCAAATGAACATTGACGAGGCAGAACTGCTTCAAAAAATCTCAAAAAACCGAAAGAAAATTGATGCCCATCTGCAATCGACATCAACTTTGGCACGGCGTTTGGGCATCAACGGCACCCCGGGCTTTATCATTAATGACGAAATTTATGCCGGTGCTTTGGACAAAGACGAACTCAACGCAGCGATTGCCTCGGCGCGTAAAAAACTAAAAAAATAAACTATATCAATCCGGCCAAAGGCGAACTGGCGGCGGCATAACGCCGCTTGGCCATGCGGCCAGCCAGATAGGCTTGGCGTCCAGCAATCACGCTATGACGCATGGCACTCGCCATTAAAATCGGATTTTTCGCCGCCGCAATCGCCGTATTCATCAACACACCATCACAGCCAAGCTCCATCGCAATAGCGGCATCGGACGCCGTGCCGACACCGGCATCAACCAGCACCGGCACATTGGCCTGCTCAACAATCAGACTGATATTGACTGGATTTTGAATGCCGAGACCCGACCCAATCGGAGCCGCCAAAGGCATAATGGCGCAACAGCCAATCGCCTCAAGCTGACTGGCAGCAATCGGGTCATCATTGCAATAGACCATCACGTCAAATCCGTCGGCAAGCAACAATTCAGCAGCGCGGAAAGTTTCCGGCATATTCGGGTAAAGGGTTTTTTCATCCCCCAGCACTTCCAGTTTGACCAGCGACCAGCCGCCAGCTTCGCGCGCCAGCTTTAACGTGCGTATGGCATCTTCGCCAGTAAAGCAGCCCGCCGTATTTGGCAGATAGGTATATTTTTTCGGGTCGATATAATCAACCAGCATCGGCGCATTGGCATCGGACAGATTGACCCGCCGCACCGCAACAGTGACAATTTCAGCACCGGAAGCCTCGGCGGCAGCAGCATTTTCGGCATAATCTGTATATTTTCCAGTGCCGATAATCAGCCGCGACGTAAAGCTGCGACCGGCTATGGTCAGTTTCTCATCTGGCTCCGGCTTGCTCATGCGCCGCCTCCTATAAATTGTACAATTTCAATCCGGTCGCCGGCCCGCAACGACACCGCGCCATAGGTCGATTTTGGCACAATTTCCAGATTATGCTCGACCGCGACTTTGTTATGCGCGACAGACAAACGAACCAATAAGTCAGCCACACTCAAGCCCTCAGAAAATTCATGCGCTTCGCCATTTACAAAAACCTGCATCAAATCTGCCCTTTATGATGCCGATAATGCCGACATAAACGCCCAAGTGCAAGCACAAGCGATGCTTGAACTTTCGAGCAACTTCCTATACTCGAAAGACAAGGAGAGCTTATGGGTAAACCCGTTCACATTATTAACGGCCCGAATTTAAATCTTTTGGGAACGCGCGAACCGGAAATCTATGGGGTCGGCACACTGGCAGATATTGAATCGGCCTGCGCTGCCCGCCTTGAAGAAAGCAATCTGTCACTGGTATTTTCCCAGAGTAATGAGGAAGGCGAATTGGTTGAGATGGTGCAAACCGCACATCTTGCGGCCTGTGGTCTAATTATCAATGCCGGTGCTTATGCGCACACCTCCATCGCCATTCTGGACGCGTTGAAATCGCTCGACATACCAGTGATTGAAGTACACTTATCGAACATCTATGCGCGCGAAGATTTTCGCCATCATTCCTATATTTCGCAAAGTGTCACTGGCGTGATTTGCGGCTTGGGCGCACATGGGTATATTCTAGCGATAGACGCGCTCATTCAACGTATCAAGAATTAGGAAATAATATGGCCAAACTACCTGAAAATAAAATTATCAAGGAACTCGCTGATTTGTTGGAGGCAACCCAACTCAGCGAAATTGAGATTGAAACCAAAGGCACACGCATTCGGGTCGCCCGACAATTTTCTGCGGTCGCTCAAAGCGCTCCGACGCCGCGCCCATCGTCACCGCCCGCCGCTGTCGATAATGCGCCCGATAATTCAAGTGAGCGACCGGGCGCGGTTAAGTCGCCCATGGTGGGCACCGTCTATTTGGCTCCCGAACCCGGCGCCAAGCCATTTGTGACTATCGGTGACAATGTTACAGAGGGTCAGACAGTGGTGATTATCGAAGCCATGAAAACCATAAATTCAATTGCGGCCCCGCACGCTGGTAAAGTGACCGACATTGCTGTCACCAATGAGCAACCAGTTGAATTCGATGAAATTCTGGTCATCATTGAATAGCCCATGATTAAAAAAATACTTATCGCCAATCGTGGAGAGATTGCCTTGCGGGTTATCCGCGCTTGCCGTGAAATGGGGATTGCCTCGGTTGGTGTGCATTCCACCGTCGACGAAGCGGCCATGCATGTGCGCCTTGCCGATGAAAGCGTGTGCATCGGCCCGGCGGCGGCTGCCGACAGCTATCTCAACATGGCCGCCATTGTGTCGGCTTGCGAAATCACCGGTGCCGATGCGGTGCATCCGGGTTATGGCTTTTTGTCGGAAAACGCCCGTTTTGCGGAAATTTTGGAAGAGCATCATTTGAATTTCATCGGCCCGAAATCCGAGCATATTCACCTGATGGGCGACAAAATTGCCGCAAAAGCCAAAGCTATTGAATTGGGTATTCCGGTGGTGCCAGGGTCTGACGGTGAAGTTACATCCTTTGACGAGGCCCTCAAGCTGGGGCGCGATATGGGATTTCCGGTATTGGTCAAGGCGGCATCGGGAGGGGGTGGGCGCGGCATGAAAATCGCCCACAGTGAAGATGACCTATCCGAAGCCTTCACCACCGCGCGCAGCGAAGCCAAAGCAGCCTTTGGCGATGATGTCGTCTATATTGAAAAATATCTGGAAAACCCGCGCCATATTGAAATTCAAGTGGTTTGCGACAGCTTTGGCACTGCCGTGCATTTAGGCGAGCGCGACTGCTCGCTGCAACGCCGCCATCAAAAAGTGCTGGAAGAAGCCCCGTCCACCGTTCTCGATGAAGCCGCCCGCGCTGAAATTGGCGCGATTGTAACCCGCGCCATGGAAGGCATGGGCTATCTGGGTGTCGGAACGGTGGAGTTTTTGTATGAAGACACAAAATTTTATTTCATCGAAATGAACACCCGCCTACAGGTTGAGCATCCGGTCACCGAAATGATTACCGGTATTGACTTGGTGCGCGAGCAAATCCGCATTGCAGCAGGTGAAAAATTGAGCTTTACGCAGCAAGATATTATCCTTAACGGCCACGCTGTTGAGTGCCGTATCAACGCCGAAAATGCGCAAAATTTTACGCCGTCACCGGGGAAAATTAAAACCTATCATCCGCCCGGTGGCTACGGTGTGCGCATGGATAGTGCCGTCTATTCAGGCTATGTCATCCCCCCCTATTATGACAGTCTGATTGGCAAGCTGATTGTCCATGGGAGCGACCGCGAGGCCTGTCTGAACCGTCTCAATCGTGCCTTGAAAGAATTTGTCGTGGACGGCATTCAAACGACTTTGCCGCTGTTTGATGAGCTACTGAAAAATGATGATTTCCGCACCGCCGACTATAATATCCACTGGTTGGAAAAATTTCTCGCCGCACAACACGGTGCTTAGCCCTTGTCTGCGCCGGTATAGGGCGACCCATTGGCTTTTGTGCAGGCCAGCGGCCATAAATCGTAAACCGGATGATCAAGCGCATGGATGCTGGGACTGGAGGCAAACATCCAGCCGCTAAACAGTTTTCCATCTGCCTCGCCTTCGGTCTCAAAAACTTGCAAAAATACCCGTGTATCGGGCACTTCTTCGGGCGGATTGGACAAACAGCTAAACATTATCACCGTTAAATTCTCAATTATCACCGGCTCATGATTGCGCAGCTTTATCTCGCGCACTTTGCCGGTCACTTTATTCAGCAGTGAAAAGCGACCGATAAAAACCTGCCCCCTCCCCCGTCGTCGCGATGGTGCGGTTCTCTTCTTTGGCGCATTCAAAAGTGGCACGCCAGTATCGGTGGTTGCTGATGGCGACGGCACCAGAAGGCGCGGTGTTTCTGCCCGCACCGTCACAGCCAGAGCAAATGCCAAAATCAGGCCTATCCAAGCAGTGCTATTTTTTGTCACTTTCACTCTGGTCAGCACTGAACAATGCTTGGCTGACCAGTCCAATCAAATCAACCGAGCCTTGTGTATAAAGAATTTCGCCCCCCTCATCGAGCAGGTCATCACTGCCGCCCGGCGAGAGCGACACATAATTACCGCCCAGCAAGCCTTCGCTGGTAATTTTCGCGCTGGTATCTTGCGGCAGTTTAATCGTGTCACTTATCATGATTTTGACATTCGCTGAATAGTTTTGCCGGTCAAGCGACAACGCCGTGACCGTGCCGACCTTAATGCCGGACATACGCACATCGCTGCCGACGGTTACCCCGTCAACACGGTTAAACTGCGCCGACACAACATAGCCACTGCCACTATCGGCTTCGCTCACCGAATAGCCGTAGACCACAAAAATGGCGGCAATGGCAATAACGGCCGCGCCAACCAATGTTTCGACAAAATTATCTTTCATCACAAGCTCCTGTTTCAACTTCTATTCCGGCTGCCAACCCTGATAACCGCGGGCGTGTTTTGAACCGGTCATCTTGTAGGCGTCCTTTGTGCCAGTCATGTTAATCTGGTGCGCTTTATGCCAATCGCGTTTTTGTGGCGGCGCCTCAATCGGTGTCTCATTCACCGTATAATGCAACCAGCCATGCCATTCCGGCGGCACACGCGACGCATCCACATCGCCATTATAAACCACCCAGCGACGCGTATGCGTATCATTGACCGAGGCACCCTTTTTATCCTGATAATAGCGATTGCCTTGCACGTCCACACCAACAAGTTCGCCGCGTCGCCATGTCGTCAAAGCCGTGCCGAAGGTCCGACTGTGCCACCAAACAAAAATCATCCGAAAAAATTGCATGCGCACCCTCATTTATCATCCGCACCATAGGCCATTTTATGGCAAAAGCCTACACTCAGGACGGCTTATTATTGCTACTTTTTTCTTTACCCTTCGGCAAGTTAAGCCGCAAATGCAAATCGCGTAATTGCTCAGTGGACACTTCAGCCGGTGCCTGCATCAGTAAATCTTCACCCTGCTGGTTCATCGGAAAAGCCACCACTTCGCGAATATTTTCTTCCCTCGCCAGCAACATCACAATGCGGTCAATCCCCGGCGCAATGCCGCCATGCGGCGGCGCCCCAAAACCTAAAGCATTCAGCATACCGCCAAATTCCCTTGCCACCGTTTCAGCCTCATATCCGGCAATCTCAAACGCTTTCAACATCACATCCGACCGGTGATTACGAATGGCACCAGAAGATAATTCAATGCCATTGCATACAATATCATACTGTAACCCAAGAATTTCCAACGGCTCCAGAGCATTGAGAGCATCCATTTCCCCTTGCGGCATGGAAAACGGATTATGCGAAAAGTCAATTCTGCCGTCATCGGTTTCTTCATACATGGGAAAATCGACAATCCAACAAAAAGCAAATTGGTCGCGGTCAACCAGATTGAGTTCCTCGCCAATCCGTACACGTGCGCGTCCGGCAAATTCGACAAAATCTTTTGGCACACCGGCACAGAAGAAAACCGCATCGCCATCTTCAAGTTCCAATTGCGTGCGGATTTGCTCGGTGCGCTCGGCGCCGATATTTTTCGCCAGTGGTCCTGCCCCCTCGCCATCGCGGAAGAAAATATACCCCAGCCCCGGTTGCCCCTCATCTTGCGCCCAGCTATTCATACGGTCGCAAAAAGCGCGACTGCCACCAGTCTTGGCTGGTATCGCCCAAATTTGAGCTTGGTCATTCTTGGCAATCATATTGGCAAAAATTTTAAAACCGGAACCCTTAAATATCTGCGTGACCTCCTGCATTTCAATCGGGATACGCAAATCCGGCTTATCGGTGCCATATTTGCGCATCGCCACGCCATAGGGAATCTGCAAAAATTTTTCGCTCACGCGCTTGCCACCACCAAATTCAACAAATAAATCCCGCAAAACCGGCTCCACCGCCTGAAACACATCTTCCTGCGTGACAAAGCTCATCTCAATATCAAGCTGATAGAACTCGCCCGGCGAACGGTCGGCACGGGCATCTTCGTCACGAAAGCACGGCGCAATCTGAAAATAGCGGTCAAACCCGGCCATCATAAGCAGTTGCTTGAACTGCTGTGGGGCTTGCGGCAAGGCATAAAATTTGCCCGGATGCAAACGCGACGGCACCAAAAAATCACGCGCCCCTTCCGGGCTGGCCGCCGTTAAAATCGGCGTCTGATATTCATGGAAACCATCCTGCGTCATGCGCTGACGCAACCACGCAATCACATCCGACCGCAAGACGATATTTTTGTGTAACGTCTCGCGGCGCAAATCGAGAAACCGGTAGCGCAGGCGAATATCTTCTGGATAATCCGGCTCCCCAAATACCGGCAGAGGCAACTCACCAGCTTCCGATAACACCTCCAAAGAAGACGCATAGACCTCAATATCGCCGGTCGGCATATTGGCGTTTTTCGCCTCATCAGCGCGCCCCACGACTTTGCCTTCAATGCGAATAACACTCTCGGCGCGCACCGCTTCGGCGGCGGCAAAATGTGCGCCGGTCGGTTCAAACACCACTTGCGTCAGGCCATAATGGTCGCGCAAATCAACAAACAACAGACCGCCATGGTCGCGCTTACGATGCACCCAGCCGGAAAGCGTCACAGCCTCCCCGACCGCATCACCGCGCAAGGCACCGCATGTGTGACTGCGATAGTTATTTTTGGCAATCATGGTCAATCTCCACTCGGCTTGGCACTAGACACAATGCTTGCATGTTTTTGTCAAGCCATGCGATTTTCTTCGGGCGACAAAGCCTGTTGCATCGCTTATAAAAAGCCATGCATCTGATTACCACACAAAAAGAACTGGTCACGCTGTGCGATAAATTGGCCGGTAAGCGTTACATCACCGTTGACACCGAGTTTTTACGTGAAAAAACATACTGGCCGCAATTATGCCTTATCCAGACTGCTGCGCCGGATATTGAGGCGATGATTGACCCGCTCGCCGATGGGCTGGATTTACAACCTTTTTTTGACATGCTGGTCAATCCAAATGTGTTGAAAGTCATGCATGGTTGCCGTCAGGATATAGAAATTTTCTACAAAACGACCCAACAGATTCCAAAGCCGATTTTTGATACACAAATCGCCGCCATGGTTTGCGGATTTGGCGATGCCGTCGGCTATGAGACGCTCATCAAGAAAACGACTGGCGATAAAATCGATAAAGCCAATCGTTTTACCGATTGGAGTCATCGCCCTTTGAGCGAGGCGCAACTGGCCTATGCGCAGGCCGATGTGACGCATTTGCGTGACGCTTTTGAATATCTGGAAAAGCAATTGGCAACAAACGGTCGCGTCAGCTGGCTGGATGAAGAAATGGCTAAATTATTGGAACCGGCGATATATGAGCAAAACCCGACCGATGGCTGGCGGCGTTTGAAAATGCAAGACCACCGCCCGCATGTGATTGGTGTATTGATGGAAGTGACCCAGTGGCGCGATACCCAAGCCCAAGCCCGCAATGTGCCACGCAATCGTGTGTTAAAAGATGACGCCTTACGCGAACTGGCCTTACAGCGGCCGGAAGACAAAGCAGCCCTCATGCGCCTGCGCGCTGTGCCGCGTGGGTTTGCAGAGTCACGCCATGCCGCCGCGCTGCTGGAAGCGGTGAAGCGCGGTAAGCAAATGACTTCCGACACCATGCCGGACATGCCAAAGCCGTCGGTTAATCGCCCCGGCATTCGTCCATTGGTTGAATTGCTCAAAGTGCTGCTCAAGCATCGCAGCGAGGTCACGGGTGTCGCCCCCAAGCTGATTGCCTCTATTGCAGATTTGGAGTGCCTTGCCAGCGTTGACAAGCCCGATATTGCGGCCATGCAGGGCTGGCGCCATGAAATTTTCGGCACTTATGCCGAAAAGCTGAAACAAGGTCGTCTGGCTTTGGCAAGCGAGGGTGATAAAGTCGTCCTCGTTGAGCTTTAGCCTATCGGTGACGCTTTAACCGATTGAACGACAAGTTCCGCTTGCAAACCCAATTCACGGGCGACCAATGCCAAACGTTTTTCGATAATCGGGCCGATAATATCCTGATGGCTGGGGTCAATTTTCAGGTGCAATTTTTTGCGCCCGGCCTTGAGGTGTGTATGCCCTAACATGCCCGGCAGTGAGGCCGATAAGGAATGCGCCAAGCGAAAGCTTAACCACAATGCCCGCGCCAGCGACATGTCATCTGGCCGCAAATTGAGCTTCCCGAAATCAACCGACGCATTCTGGTCCACCTCATGCCGGAAGGCTAGAGCATGCGCCAAAAATATACGCCCAGCATGATTGATACCAGTAAACGGAGCCGTCAGCACTGCATGGCTGACCACAGCGGCGCGAAAATGCGGATGCGCCGTCCAAGCGAGGTCGGAAATCAGGCAGCCGGCCTGCCTAAGGCGTTCCAACTCCTCACGCGCAGCCCATTGTGGTCTGGCATGAGCAAACAACTTGCGCGTCCAATCGGCCAATTCACGCCCATAAGCGGCCGCCTTACACGCGCGTTCGGCCATTTCTTCGCAAGCCAGCAAAAGCGGGTCAAGACGCCGAAACTTTTTTTCCAAAAGCGAATAAAGCATCCCCTCGCGCAACGCATGCGCCGAAACAATCACTTCGCTCGGCTTTGCCATGGCCACCAAATGCTCCAGCACCAGCGCGGCAATCGGTATATTGCGACGGCGATGGCTGCTGGAGGCTTCAATCAAATCAGCTTCGGTATCACTCAAATCGGCAATTTCTCCGGCAAAGCCCTGCATGGCACTTGCCGATATCTGATAATGATGCAGCACATCCAAACCATATTGTGTGCGCTCCATATGCACTTTGGCGAGATTGCGCCAATTCCCACCGACAATATAAAGTGGCTTGGCACTGTCTTGCGACAACCAGCCAATATCACCCAATGCTTTGGTGATAATCTCCACCATCAACTTACGGTCATTTTGAGAATGTTCGCGCAAGGCCAACACACCAAGCGGTAACGTCGCCCAATCATGCGTCTTATCATCAAAAACCCGCGCCAGTTCCAAACTACCACCCCCCAAATCGGCAACAATACCGTCGGCGCCCGGCATCGCCAGCATGACGCCATCGGCAGAAAAAACCGCTTCTTCCTCACCGCTCAACACCCGAATTTTATACCCCAAAATCGCCTCAGCCTCGGCGACAAACTCTGCCCTATTGTCGGCATCGCGCACGGCAGCAGTGGCAAAAGCGGCCAGATGGCCAATGCCCAAACGCTTTCCAATGGCGCGAAAACGTCGCAATGTCATAATCGCCAAATCATAAGGGTTGCCTTCAATACGACCAGTGGCCGACACCACCTCACCAAGCCGACAAAAGGCGCGCTCATTATAAATCGGCAAAGGTGTGCGCGCCGAACCGCTATAGCCAACAAGACGTATCGAATTAGACCCTATATCCAACACACCAAGCGGTGCATCAGGGCGCGATGTGCCAAGTCGATGCAGTGCATCGGAAAATTCTTCCGCCTTGTATAAACTCATTTCAGCACCTTCTTTTTGCCGCCATGCTGCGCCTTACCCCGCCCCGATAGGCTGGGATTGGTCATAAAATAATCATGCGCATTGACCCCCGCCGCATCGCCATCAACACGGCGATAATCGCCGTCTTCGTGCATCACCCAGCTTTGTTCATTGTCACTCAGATTGGTCATCATAATTTGGTCCAGCACTTGCGTATGCACGGTATCGTTCAAAATCGGTGTCAAAATTTCCACGCGACGGTCAAGATTACGCGGCATCCAATCCGCCGAGGACAGATAAACCTCGGCCTGCGGCGACGGCAAACCATGTCCCGCCCCAAAGCAAACAATGCGCGAATGTTCTAAAAACCGTCCGACAATAGATTTAACGCGAATATTTTCCGACAAACCCTTAACCCCGGCCCGCAAGCAACAAATCCCACGCACCACCAAATCAATTTTAACACCAGCTTTCGAGGCCTCATATAAGGCATCAATCACATGGCCATCCACGAGAGCGTTCATTTTTGCCCATATAGCTGCCGGACGGCCAGCTTTGGCGTGTTTGATTTCTGACTTGATTTTGGCCATCAGCGTGTCGCGTAAAGTCAGCGGCGACAGCGCCAGCCGTTTCAAGTCGCTCGGCTCGGCATAGCCAGTAAAAAAATTAAACACCTGCATGGCGTCTGAAGCAATCTCCTTGTCGCACGTAAACAGCGACAAATCAGTATAGACTTTGGCCTTTTGCGGATGATAATTGCCGGTTCCCAAATGCACATAAGTGCGCATATTGCCAGCCTCGCGGCGCACCACAAGGCTCACCTTGGCATGGGTTTTCAATTGAATAAAACCGAACACGACCTGCACACCAGCGCGTTCCATATCGCGCGCCACACGGATATTATGCGCCTCGTCAAACCGCGCCTTTAATTCCACCAGTGCCGTAATCGACTTACCGGCCTCCGCCGCCTCAATTAACGCTTTAACAATCGGGCTGTCATCGGAGGTGCGATAGAGCGTCTGCTTAATCGCCACCACATCGGGGTCGTCCGCCGCTTGCCGAATAAATTGCACCACCACATCAAAGCTTTCATAAGGGTGATGCACCAGAATATCCTTGGCGTCGATAGCCGAGAAGCAATCACCCCCATGCTCACGAATGCGCTCGGGAAATCGCGCATTGAAGGGCGGGAATTTCAAACCTGAACCACCGGCCAAGACAATTTCAGCCGTCTGCGCCAACCC
>CAYQFO010000019.1:0-14871 GCA_964416815.1 uncultured Rhodobiaceae bacterium
GGGTAATGTCGCGCGCATGCCCCAATGGCGTCGCAACAATGTAAAGCCCGCCCGCTAAAGCGTCGGGCGATGGATTCGTTTTCCCGCTCATGGTGTCAGCAAAGCCCCGTTTACGGCAGCAGGCAAGGGCAAACGCATTTGCGCCACAATTTTACGTCACAATTTTACCTCTCGGCACAATGAAATGGTTTACTTGAGCCGATGACCCCGATAATGATATTGCAATAATGCGCCGTTGGAGTAATGCATAGACCATGATTTTTGCCCGTCTTAAAATTTTATTTCTTATCGTGTCGGCTGCGGGGTTGTTGGCCGCTTGCGCCGCATCACCCAATGGCTTCCAATCCGACATATCGGCCAGCCGCGTATTGCCGAGGCTTGAACTCCCCCCAAGCAGATTGCGCGTTTTGCCGCTTGATGAAGATGAATTTGCCGAAACACCCCCGCGCCCCGAAAATGCGGTTATTGTGGCCTTGCTTTTGCCGCTCAGCGATCGGCGCAAAGATGTAAGCGAATTGGCAAAGGCCATGTCCAATGCCGCACAATTGGCATTATTCGAGGCCAATGACCACAATCTTGTGCTAGCGATTCATGACACAAAAGGCACGCAAGTCGGCGCCGCCGCCGCCGTGCGCGCCGCGCTCGTCGGTGACGCCGGACTTATTATCGGGCCGCTGTTTTCCGCCTCCGTCAGCGCGATTAGCCCCTATTTGGCGTATCGCGATGTGCCCGCATTGGCTTTTTCCAATAATAGTGGTGCGGCGGCTAAAAATATCTGGCTCACCGGTTTTCTGCCTGAGAACAACATTGAACGCATTGTCATAACCAGCATCGATAAAGGCTTGACACGCTTTGCGGCTCTGGTGCCGGAGGGTGATTTTGGTGACTACTCATTGGCTGTCTTGCGAGAATATGTCACCCGCTATGGCGGCACGCTGGTTGACACACAAAGCTATCCCCCCAATGCCGAAGACATGTTCGAGCCGGTAAGGGAGCTGGCACAATTTGAGTACCGCAAAGAAGCGCGGGCCGAAGAGTTGGAACGGCTAAAAAAAGAAGCCCGCAAACTTGTTCCCCGCGACACGCCGGAAAGTGAATTATTTAAGGTGCTGGAAAATAATTTTTTACCGGCGCCGGGCATTGACCTGCTTAACACGCCGGAAACAAAAGAGGGGCAATTGGTGGCCGCCTATAAGAGTCTGAAACTGGCGGAAACATGGGGTGAAATTCCCTATGATGTTGTCTTCATGCCGGAGGGCGGGCTTAATTTACGCAATCTGGTGCCGCTTTTGCCTTATTATGACATTGACCCGAAATTGATAAAATTTGTCGGCACCGGCCTGTGGGATGACCCGACACTGGCCAAAGAACCGCCTTTGCATGGTGCGTGGTATGCGGCGCCGCCGAGCGTCGGTTATGACGCCTTTTCTTCCCGCTATAAAAAATATTTTGATGCCGCGCCGCCGCGTTTGGCCAGTCTTGCCTATGATGGTGTATCAATCGCGGCGCAATTGCGGCGGATGGACCGTGAACGCCCCTTTAGTCGCGAATTGCTGCTTAATGCAAATGGATTTGCAAGTGTTGACGGCATTTTCCGACTGGCACCGGACGGTCGCAATGAGCGTGGGTTGGCGGTGCGCGAAATTACGCCGCAGCGCGCGCAAGTGGTGAGCCGCGCCCCGAGAAGCTTTGCCGAACAAGACCGCCGCCGCACCAAGGCTTTGGCACTGGCTGAAAAATTGCAGTTGGCACGCGAGCGTGATGGCCTCGATACGCCGTCCCAAGCCAATGTTGCGGGAGCTGGTGGCACACCATTATTTCGCCGCTAATCGGCCAGTAATTCAGCCACCAGCGTGTCCAACACCAAACGACCGGCGGGCGTGGCAGCCAAACGTGTTCGGTCGGCTTGCAACAGACCTTGGGTGCGCAAATCGTCAAGTTTTTGCACAATCGGAGAACGGGGTGGCGCAAAACCCAAATCCTGCATTTCCAGCAAACCCATCCCTGCCGTCAACCGCAGGCCGAGCAAGAGGCGTTCGCTGATTTGTTCATGCGGTGAAAGGGGGGTTATTTCTTGCCAGCCATGCCCGTCACGCGCCACGGCCTGCGCCCAATCATTTGGCGAACGAAACCCGATTGTTGCCAATCGCGCACTCGTCATTGTGATGCGCCCATGCGCACCGGGGCCTATCCCCAGATAATCACCGCCCTGCCAACTATTGACATTATGCCGACACGCCGCACCGGCGCGCGCATGATTTGAAATTTCATACGCGCTCAGACCGGCGGCAGCACACATCGCATCGGTCGCCCAATATATATCCGCCGCCAGCGCCTCATCCGGCATGGTAAAAAGCCCTTTTGCATGGCGTTTGAAAAATGCCGTGCCCGGCTCCAAAGTCAGCTGATAGGCCGATAAATGCGATGGCTCCAAAGCCAATGCACGCTTGAGTTCGCCCTGCCATTCTTTGATGGTTTGGTCGGGACGCGCATAAATCAAATCCAGCGAGGCCGCCGGAAACAAATCACGTGCCGCCTCAAACGCCGCGACCGCCTCGGCGGCATTATGTGTGCGCCCGAGAAATTTCAGTGCCGCATCATCAAGGGCCTGTACCCCCATCGACAGGCGCGTAACTCCGGCAGCACGCAATTCGGCCAGCGTGTCGTGCGGGGCGCTTGTTGGATTGGCCTCCAGCGTAATTTCGGCATTTGCCGTCAGCCCCCAGAGGCGGTTGATTTCATCCAGCAGCCCGCCCACCAAGGCAGGCGGCATGAGCGATGGTGTGCCGCCACCGAAAAACACCGTCTCAACCGGCCCGTCCGAACGATAGCTATGGGCGTGGGTCAATTCGCGTTTATAGGCCGCCGCCCAATCATTGTCATCGGCGGCGTGTGCCGGATATACATTGAAGTCACAATAGGGACAAATGGCCGCACAAAACGGCCAATGCACATAGACCCCCAATTTTGGCCTAGCCGTCAAAGCAATCACGCAAAGCAGGCCGCAACCAATTGAGTGAAAGCGTCAGCGCGATGCGACATGGCGTGTTTGGCTTGCGGCTCCATTTCGCCAAAGGTTAAATCGCCGCCGCGCGGCAGAAATACCGGGTCATAGCCGAACCCGTTTTGCCCGCGCATAGGCCAGACCAGCGTCCCTTCGACCTTGCCTTCAAAACTTTCAATATGGCCGTCCGGCCATGCCAAACTCAACGCACAGATGAACCGCGCCGTGCGTGAAGCATGTGATTTTTTTTGTAAGGCATTTTCCAGTTTTTGCATGGCAAAGGTGAAATCGCGCGTGCCATCAGGTTTTTCGGCCCACCGCGCCGAATGAATCCCCGGCGCACCATCCAACGCATCAACCGTCAGACCGCTATCATCGGCCAAGGCCGGCAGACCGGTCGCGCGGGTGGCGGCGCGGGCTTTTAATTCGGCATTGGCAATAAAAGTGCTGCCGGTTTCCTCCGGCGCGGCAAGCCCCAGAGCCACACCGGCGCATGTTTCAATGCTAAATCGCGATAGTAAATCGGTAATTTCTGTCACCTTGCCCTGATTATGGCTGGCCACAACAAGCTTTGTCTCACGAAAACGTTTTATTTTATTTGCGCGTTGCATGGTCTAAAGACCGACCGCCTGTTTTTGCAAGGCCACCAATGCGCCAATGCCGTTCTTGGCCAACCCCATGAGCTGAGTAAATTCATCCTCGCCAAAAGCAACCCCTTCTGCCGTGGCCTGAATTTCCACCAGCGCACCGCGACCGGTCATCACAAAATTGGCGTCTGTATCGGCCACGCTGTCTTCGGCATAATCAAGGTCAGCCACTGGCGTGCCTTTGTAAATGCCACAAGACAGGGCAGCGACTTGGTCACCAACCACTTCGCCAGCGATAAGGTCGCGCTTTTTCATGTGCTGCACACAGTGATAAAGCGCCACCCAAGCACCGGTGATGGCCGCCGTGCGGGTGCCGCCATCGGCTTGGATCACATCGCAATCAAGGCTTATTTGATGCTCGCCCAAGGCTTTCAAATCGCACACGGCGCGTAAGCTGCGCCCAATCAGCCGTTGGATTTCCTGTGTGCGTCCGGATTGCTTGCCGACACTGGCCTCGCGGCGCATACGCTCACCGGTCGCGCGCGGTAGCATGCCATATTCGGCCGTCACCCAGCCGCGCCCCTGCCCACGCAACCAAGGCGGCAGGCGGGTTTCCAAACTGGCCGCACACAGCACATGTGTATCGCCGAATTTGACAAGGCACGAGCCTTCAGCATGTTTGGAAATGCCGCTCTCCAGCGAAACGACACGAATCTCATCAGTGGCACGACCGGACGGGCGAGAAATAGGCATGGTGGGGTTCCTTTTAAAATAAGTTTTCCTGTTTAGCGCGGGGCGCACAGCAAAACAAGCGGCGAAACCGCGTCCCCCCTCTAGGATTTTCCACCGCCGCACCCTACATATGCTTGACCCCCATGCTTGACCTAGAGCGCAACAGATATTAGGAAACCCAAATGATGCCCGACACAGAAAAAACACCCGAAACAGAAAAGCCCGAAATCGAAGCAATCGAGGGTGAGGATTCCGAAGCCGAAGCCGCGCCCGCAGAAGCTGCGCCCGCAGAAGCACCGCCAACGCCCGAAGAGCAAATTGCCGATTTGAATGATCGGCTGTTGCGCGCCTTAGCTGAATTGGAAAACACCCGCCGCCGCACCGAGCGCGAACGCATTGAGGCGCTGAAATATGGCGGCATGGCACTGGCCCGCGATATGTTGGGGGCGGTTGATAATTTGCAGCGTGCGCTTAAGGCCATCAATGAGGTGCCGGAAAATCAGCGCGGTGAGGCATTGAATGTGTTGCTGGAGGGCGTGGTCGCCACCGAGCGCGATTTGCTGGCTGGTCTTGGTCGCCATAAAGTGACGCCGATTGAGCCTATGGGTGAAAAATTCGACCCCAATCTGCACGAGGCCATATTTGAAGCGCCCGACACTGGCCAGCCTGCCGGGACTGTGATTGAAGTTGTCGAGACCGGCTATATGATGGACGAACGCCTGTTGCGACCGGCCAAAGTCGGCATTGCCAAAGATAAAAATTAGGGCTTGGTAACGCGGCGCAGGGTCACATTTATCCGCCCGCCCGCAGCAAAGGCGGGATGCCCCTTCAACAACTGGCTGGAGCCGAACATGAGACGGTCAACCCCGTGAAAATTGAGCCGCGCCGCGCCGCCAAAAACAAACACATCGCCGCTATGCAATTTCATTGAGCGCGTGCGTTTTTTGGTATTTGTCACGCCCATGCGAAACACCGCGCTGTCGCCCAGCGAGAGCGAAACCACCGGCACCTCCAGGGCTTGTTCGTCGCGGTCTTGATGCAGCCCCATTTTTGAGCGCGGCTTGTCATAATAATTAATCAGACAGGCTTCTGGCGGCGCGTGATAGTTCGTCACATTATCCCATAGCCCAATCAACGCATCGGGTATGGGCGGCCATGGCGCGTCTGTTTCGGGGTGGCGCGGCTGATAGCGATAGCCGGTTTTGTCCGACACCCAGCCAAGCGCACCGCAATTACTCATGGCGATTGACCATGGCTGACCGGTGCGCGGCATATGCGGGGTAAAAAAGGGTGCCGTTTTAAGCCCCACAGCCAACACATTGCGTAAGTCTTTTTGCGCCGTTTTATCAAAATATGTCGGGTAATAAGCCGTATCCGGCCCCAATATATTGGGCATTACCTTAGGCATTGCTTAATTTCTGTCATCTTCTTGTCTTTTCTTATCTTTCCTTGCACGATAGGCTTGTTGTCTCCGTGCATGCTTCCTATATAGAGCGTATAAAACAGGAAAAGGTGAAAAACATGGGTAAAGTCATCGGCATTGACCTCGGCACAACAAATAGCTGCGTCGCCGCTATGGACGGCAACACAGCGAAAGTCATTGAGAACGCCGAAGGCGCACGCACCACGCCGTCCGTGGTGGCATTCGGCGAAGATGGTGAGCGGCTGACTGGCCAACCGGCCAAACGCCAAGCGGTAACCAATCCGTTCAATACGCTGTTTGCTATAAAACGCCTGATCGGCCGACGCTTTGACGACCCGGCCACCAAAAAAGATATGGAAATGGTGCCGTATAGCATTGTTGCCGCCACCGGCGGCGATGCTTGGGTGGAAGCCAATAGCGAGAAATATTCGCCATCGCAAATTTCAGGTTTTATTTTGCAAAAAATGAAAGAAACGGCCGAAAGCTATCTCGGTGAAAAAGTTGACCAAGCGGTGATTACCGTGCCGGCCTATTTCAATGACGCGCAACGCCAAGCAACAAAAGATGCTGGTAAAATTGCCGGTCTGGAAGTGCTGCGTATCATTAACGAGCCGACCGCCGCGGCACTGGCCTATGGTCTCGACAAAAATGACGGCCAGACCATTGCCGTTTATGATTTGGGGGGCGGCACATTTGATGTCTCGATTCTAGAAATCGGCGATGGCGTGTTTGAAGTAAAATCAACCAATGGCGACACTTTTCTCGGCGGCGAGGATTTCGATATGGCGTTGGTAGAGCATCTGGCAAGCACGTTTCAAAAAGAAAGCGGTATTGACCTGACCGCCGACAAACTGGCTTTACAACGCCTGAAAGAGGCCGCAGAAAAAGCCAAAATCGAGCTTTCCGCAGCGACTCAAACCGAGGTCAATTTACCCTTTATTACCGCCGATGCATCGGGGCCAAAACATTTGAATGTAAAACTGACCCGCACCGCTTTTGAAGCGCTGGTGGAAGAGCTGGTGCAGCGCACCCGCAAGCCTTGTGAGGCGGCCATAAAAGACGCTGGCATTAACTTAAAAGACATTGACGAAGTGGTGCTGGTTGGTGGCCAAACGCGGATGCCGCGCATTCATGATTTTGTGCAAAAAATGTTCGCCAAAGAGCCGAATATGAGTGTTAATCCCGATGAGGTGGTCGCCATGGGGGCTGCCATTCAGGCTGGTGTGTTGCAAGGCGATGTGAAAGATGTGTTGCTGCTTGACGTCACGCCGCTATCGCTGGGGATTGAGACGCTGGGCGGCGTGTTCACCCGTCTGATTGACCGCAACACCACCATTCCGACCAAAAAGAGCCAAGTGTTTTCGACCGCCGATGACAATCAATCGGCGGTGACCATTTCGGTTTGTCAGGGTGAGCGCGAAATGGCGGCCGATAATAAAACCCTCGGCCAGTTTAATTTGGAAGGTATCCCGACCGCGCCGCGTGGTGTGCCGCAAATCGAAGTGACGTTCGACATTGATGCCAATGGCATTGTCAATGTGTCCGCCGCCGACAAAGCAACCGGCAAAGAGCAAGCTATTCGCATTGAGGCCTCTGGCGGGCTTTCCGATGACGATATTGAAAAAATGGTTAAGGATGCCGAAACCAATGCCGCCGCCGACAAAGAACGCCGCGAAAAAATTGAAGCGCGCAATAATGCTGAAAGCCTTATCCACGCGACTGAAAAGTCAATTTCGGAAAATCCGGACAAAATCGAGGCCGCCGATAAGGAAGCCGCCGAGACCGCCATTGCCGAGCTGAAAACCGCGCTGGAAGGCGAGGATATGGACATCATTACCGAAAAAGCCCAAACCTTGACGCAAGCCGCCATGAAAATCGGCGAGGCCGTCTATAAGGCGCAGCAAGCCGAAAGCGAGGCCGCCGACGGTGACGAAAACGCAGACGACACAATCGTTGATGCCGAATTTGAGGAGGTTTCCGAAAATGACGGCAAAGTCGATAGTGACCAGAAAGCCTCCTAAAGCACCCGACCGCCAAGGGGGTTGACGCAATGGCAAAGGCCGATTTTTATGACCTTTTGGGCGTTGACCGCTCGGCCGGTGAGGCCGATTTGAAATCCGCCTATCGTAAATTGGCCAAAAAATATCACCCTGACATCAATCCGGGCGATGCGGCGGCCGAAAAGAAGTTCAAGCAAATTTCTGAAGCCTATGATGTGCTGAAAGATGCCCAATCACGCGCCGCTTACGACCAATTCGGCCATGCCGCGTTTGAAGGCGGGGGGGCAGGTGCGGCGGGGGCAGGCTTTGGCGGCGGCGCAAATTTCACCGATTTCGGCTCCATGGGCGATATTTTCGAGGAGTTTTTTGGCAACACACAGCGCGGCAACCAACAAAGGCGCGGGGCAGATTTGCGCACCGAAGTGAACATCACGCTGGAAGATGCGTTTTCCGGCACCGAACGCCAAATCAGCCTGACCCACGCCGTCGCCTGCACACCTTGCGGCGGCACCGGCGCCCGCGCCGGGACCACCGCCACGACCTGTTCCATGTGCCATGGTCATGGCAAAGTGCGCGCTCAGCAAGGCTTTTTTATGGTTGAACGCCCCTGCCAACAATGTGGCGGCACCGGCCAAATGATTGGCGACCCGTGTCGCGATTGTCGCGGCCGCGGGCATCTGCAAAAAAAACGTAATTTGTCGGTCGCTGTCCCAGCCGGTGTGGAAGACGGCACGCGCATTCGCCTATCGAACGAAGGCGATGCTGGTCCCCATGGTGCGCCTGCCGGCGATCTTTATGTTTTTGTCAATATCCGCCCGCATGCATTTTTACAGCGCGATGGGGCTGATTTATATTGCACCATGCCGATACCGTTTGACCTTGCCATACGCGGCGGCGGGCTGGATGTGCCGCTCTTGGGTAGCACGCGGGTTAAATTGAGCGTGCCGGAAGGGGCGCAATCAGGCCAGCAATTTCGGCTGCGCGGAAAGGGCATGCCAGTGCTGCGCACACGCCGCCATGGCGACCTCTATGTGCAGATTGATGTGGAAATGCCGACTGGCCTCAATCGCAAGCAGGAAAAACTGTTTGCTGCCTTTCGCGAAAGTTTGGGCGAGGCCAATTATCCCACCAGCGCAGCCTTTAGAAAAACCGACCCGTCATCATAAAACCACATGGCTTAAGGGCAACGCCCCTGCTATAGAAAGAGCATGAAAATAATTGTAAATGGCGGCGCTGGTCGTATGGGGCAGGCGTTGACGCGGTTGATATTGGACGACGCGACGCTGACGCTGGTTGGTGGCTTGGAGGCGGCGGGCGCGTCTACGCTTGGCGGCGATATGGCCGAACTGGCCGGACGCCCAGCCTGTGGTGTGCTGGTAGGCGACACATCGGCACCGGGGACATTGAAATTGGTGGCAGAAGCCGATGCGATTGTCGACTTCACCACACCGGAAGCCTCGCTGGCACTGGCTGATTTGGCCGCGCAAGCGCGCATTGTGCATGTTATCGGCAGCACCGGCTTTTCGCCAAAAGAAGACGAAAAATTGGCCGCCGCCGCACGTCATGCGACAATTATCAAATCCGGTAATATGAGTTTGGGCGTTAATTTGTTGGCTGGTTTGGCCAAGCAGGCCGCCGCCACGCTGGGCGATGACTGGGATATTGAAATTCTTGACATCCACCACCGACACAAGCTGGATGCGCCCTCCGGCACAGCCCTTTTGCTGGGTGAGGCGGCAGCCACAGGGCGCGGCGTGGTGCTTGACGACAAAAAAATATCCGGGCGCGACGGCATCGGCACGGCGCGAACGCCGGGTGAGATTGGTTTTGCGGCCTTGCGTGGTGGCTCGGTCATCGGCGAGCATGAGGTGATTTTTGCCGCAAATGGCGAGCAAATTCGCCTTGGCCACCGCGCCGAGACACGCGATATTTTTGCCCGCGGTGCCTTGCAAGCTGTGCGCTGGGGGCAGGGACGCGCCCCCGGACTTTACACCATGCAGCATGTTTTGGGCTTCGACACCCGAAATTGATTTAAGGAGAAATCAATGAGCCGTTTGGTTTTGGTTCGCCACGGGCAAAGCGAATGGAACGCGAAAAACCTGTTTACCGGCTGGCGCGACCCGGATTTAACCGCACAAGGTATCGCCGAAGCGCGCGCCGCCGGACAAGCCTTGAAAGCGGCAAGCATTATTTTCGATATTGGCTTTACATCGGATTTACAGCGCGCCCAAAAAACCTGCGCATTGCTCTTGGAAGAACAAGGCCAGAGCGATTTACCCGTGACCCGCCATCCGGCACTCAATGAACGCGATTATGGCGATTTATCCGGCCTTAATAAAGATGACGCGCGCGCCAAATGGGGGGCAGAGCAAGTGCATATTTGGCGACGCTCTTACGACACCCCGCCGCCCGGCGGCGAAAGCCTGAAGGACACGGCGGCGCGTGTGGTGCCTTATTATGAGGCCACAATTTTGCCTGCCGTTAAAACCGGTCAGCATGTTTTGGTGGCGGCGCACGGCAATTCGCTTCGCGCCTTGATTATGGTGCTGGAGACGCTGACAGCAGCGCAAATCGTTGCGCTCAATATCGGCACCGGCGAACCTTATATTTATGACATGGCCGCCAATGGCGATGTGACCGAAAAACGGATTTTGCGGCTCTAACCGGCCTCGGCCGCCAATAATTTTTGTTTGACCGATAGCCCCCAGCGATAGCCGTTGAGCTTGCCGTCCGCCGCGAGAATGCGATGACACGGCACCAAATAAGATACCGGATTGGCACCGACCGCCCCGCCCACCGCACGCGGATGGCTGCCAAGCTGTCGCGCCAATGCGCCATAGCTTGATGTCGCGCCGCGTTTGACTTGCAGCAGAGCCTGCCAGACGCATTGTTGAAAAGCCGTGCCGACCAACGCCAATGGCACTGGCTTATCAGCAAAAACACCATCCAGCAGCGCCGTCAGGGTTTTATCTTGACGGATGTTGCAGTGCCATTTTTTTGCCAATGCCGCGACTTCTTTTTCGACTTGCTGCGCCGCACAAAAGCCCAGAAACACCACACGGTGCGCTCCATCGGCAAGCATCAAAACCGGCCCGAATGAGCTGCGCCCATGAACATAATAGAGCTGCTGATTTTTCCAGCCATCGAGCGGCAAATAATCCGCCTGCATTATTGTTAGCGTTGACATGAAGCCAGCTTAAAGCGAAAGTCGCCATATACCAAGCACCATTAAATGACATGAAAAAAACCGATATTGCCGAATTTTTCCGCCGCTTGTCCGAGCTTGACCCAGCGCCGCAAACCGAGCTGAATTTCACCAATGAATTCACCTTGTTGGTCGCTGTTGTGCTGTCGGCGCAAGCCACCGATAAGGGCGTCAATAAGGCGACCGAAAGCTTGTTCAAAAAAGCTGATACACCGCAAAAAATGGTGACACTGGGCGAGGCAAAAATCCGTGACGCGATTAAAACCATCGGCCTGTATCGCAATAAGGCCAAAAATGTCTTTGCACTGTCGCAAAAATTGCTGGCCGACTTTGACGGCCAAGTGCCACACGCGCGCGACCTTCTGCAAAGTCTGCCCGGCGTCGGACGAAAAACCGCCAATGTCGTATTGAATGTCGCTTTTGGCGAGGCCACATTCGCCGTTGATACGCATGTTTTCAGATTGTCCAACCGCACCGGCTTAGCCGACGGCAAGAATGTTGAAGCGGTGGAAAAAAAACTCGAAAAAGGCGTTCCCGACCCGTATCGTCAGCACGCGCATCACTGGTTGATATTGCACGGACGCTATATTTGTGTGGCGCGCAAACCGAAATGTTATAATTGTGTGGTGCGCGATTTATGCCGCTTTAAGCCGAAAACCAAATCGGCCTGAGCGACGCAAAAGGAGGTTCAAAAATTATGGCAGCATCGCTGATTACAGGAATGGGGGCCGCTCTGGTTGATTTATTCGCCGATGTCAGCGAGGCCGAATTGACAAAGCTTGGCAGCCCGAAAGCGTCCATGTCGCTGATAGATGCCGCGCGCTCGGCCGAATTGCAACAAAGCGTCAGTGTGCATACGCGTCGCCCCGGCGGCTCTGCCGCCAACACCATTGCTGGTATTGCCGCGCTGCAAGTGCCGACCGGCTTTATCGGCAAAATCGGCGATGATGCGCTGGGACAAGTTTTTGTTGCAGATTTCGAGCGGCTGAATGTGCGTTTCCCAACCACACCACTGGAGCCATCTGAGCCGCCAACCGGTCATTGCTTGGTGCTGGTTACGCCCGATGGGGAGCGCACCATGCACACCGTATTGGGGGCTTCTGTCACCACCGCAAAAGAAGATTTGGATGACGCGCTGCTGGCCGACACCGGCCTGCTGTTTGCCGAATCCTATGTGCTGGACAGCCCTTCTGCTGGTGATGCTTTTATCGAAGCAGCACAGCGTGTGCGCAGCGGCGGGCGCGTGGCTTTGTCGCTGTCGGACTCGCTGTGCGTTGAACGTCACCGCCCGCGCTTGCATGAATTATTGGGCAATGCAGTCACCATCGTGCTGGCCAATGAAGCCGAGGCACTGGCTTTAGCAGAAACCGACACCATCGCCACGGCCGCCGACTGGATGCTGGCACGCAAATTAAGCGGCGCGATTACGCTGGGTGCCAAAGGTGCGCTGGCACTGGATGGCGACACGGTATCTGCCGTGCCAGCGGTGAAAATTGATGATGTGGTTGATTTGACCGGTGCCGGTGATCAATTCGCCGCCGGATTTCTGGCCACGCTGATGGCTGGTCAATCACCGCAAAAAGCGGCACAAATTGGTGTTGTGGCGGCGGGCGAGGTTATCCGCCATTTTGGTCCCCGCCCAAAATAAAGCCTATCGGGCGGGCTATATTTTGCGCAAGCGCACACCATCTATCGCGTGATTGGCACTTTTGTGCAAAATCAAATCGGCACGTGTGCGGGTCGGCAAGATATTTTCGACCAAATTGGCATAATTTATTTTTGTCCAGATATTGATGGCCGTGGCACGCGTTTCTTCATCGCTTAAATCGGCATAGCGTTGGAAATAAGCCCCGGGTTCGCGAAAAGCGGTTTGGCGCAACGACATAAAACGTTGCACATACCATTCGCGAATAATATCTGCGGCGGCATCAATATAGATTGAAAAGTCAAAATAATCCGAGACAAAGGGGATTTCCGCCCCTTGCTTATCCAATCCGGCCGGTTGCAACACATTCAGCCCCTCAACAATCAATATATCGGGGCGGCTGATGGTAATTTTTTCCTGCGCCACAATATTGTAAAAAATATGTGAATAAACCGGTGCCGCAACCGAGGCGGCCCCCGATTTCACCTCAGCCAAAACCCGCAGCAATGTACGCAAATCAAAACTTTCGGGAAACCCTTTGCGCTGCATCAGCCCACGTTCCTCAAGCACTTCATTGGGGTAGAGAAACCCGTCCGTCGTCAACAAATCCACTTTCGGGTGCGACGGCCAGCGTGCCAATAATTCGCGCAAAATACGCGAGCTTGTGCTTTTGCCCACCGCCACCGAGCCACCCACACCAATAATAAACGGCACTTTTCGCACATTCCCCAAAAACGCATTGGTCGCACCATAAAGCCCCTGCGCCGCCTCTACATAAAGACTGAGCAAGCGCGATAAGGGCAGGTAAATCTCCTCCACTTCGGACAATGAAACCGTTTCGCCCAGACCGCGCAACTTAACCAGCTCACCCTCACTCAAAGTCAATTCAGCATCTTTGCGTAAGCGTCCCCATTCCGCCGCCGTGAAGCTGCGATAGGGGGAATTTGCGTCGGCTTTTTTATCAGTCATTGTTTTGTTTGCGTGCCGCTTTTTCGGCCAGCCCCGACATATCGGCACGCGCCGCCAATTTATCCATAACAAATGCGAGCGGCACGTGCCGCGCCGCCAGCACCACCAGCAAATGATAAAATAAATCCGCCGCTTCATCGGCCAGCGCATCATCATCTTGTTGCAAGGCGGCAATCATTGTCTCTATCGCTTCCTCGCCCAATTTGCGCGTCGCGCGTGGCAAATCGGCCAATAATTGTGCGCTATAGCTTGCTTCAGGCGAGGCCGAACGCCGCGCTTCAATCGCGGCAAAAAGAATATCAAGTTGGTGACTGTCGGCCATTATCGCCCCCTTTCACGGGTTGATGCGCCAGCCCTATCAGAAATCCGCACCGCTTCCAATCCTGTTTTACGCAAAGCCTATATCGGCAAGCGCACCGGCAAACCAGCTTCGGCCAGTGCCTGTTTGGCGTCAGCAATACGATGCGTGCCAAAATGAAAAATCGAGGCCGCCAGCACCGCGCTCGCATGGCCTTCCAGCACACCCTCGACAAGATGGTGCAAATGTCCAACCCCGCCCGAAGCAATGACCGGCACACCAACCGCATCGGCAACGGCGCGGGTCAGTTGTAAATCAAAACCCGTTTTTGTGCCGTCACGGTCCATTGAGGTCAGCAGAATTTCTCCGGCGCCCCGCGCCACCATGTCGCACGCAAAGCCGACCGCTTCAATGCCAGTCGCCGTGCGCCCGCCATGGGTAAAAATTTCCCAGCGATTGGCGTCCGTCTGTTTGGCATCAATCGCCACCACAATACATTGGGTGCCAAATTTATCCGCGGCCGCCTCCACCACATCGGGTGTTTTTACCGCCGCCGTGTTGAACGACACTTTGTCGGCACCCGCCAGTAACAGGGTGCGCACATCGGCAAGCTCGCGCACCCCACCGCCAACTGTTAGCGGCATAAAGCACTGCTCAGCGGTTTGGCGCACCACATCAACGAGCGTATTACGCTCTTCATGACTGGCCGAAATATCAAGAAAGCACAATTCATCGGCACCAGCGCCCTCATAGGCGCGCGCCACTTCAACCGGATTACCAGCATCCACCAAATCGACAAAATTAACGCCTTTGACGACACGCCCGTCATGCACATCAAGACAGGGAATAACGCGGGTTTTCAACATTATTCAACCCCCTCCAAGGCCAATGCCGCCGCCGCATCAAGCCGCCCGTCATATAAAGCCCGCCCGGCGATAACCCCAACAATACCGTCCGCCGCTGGTGCCGATGAATTGTGCTTTCTTGATATTTCGGCCAGTCATGAAG
>CAYQFO010000020.1:0-14867 GCA_964416815.1 uncultured Rhodobiaceae bacterium
GCCGGGCTGGGGGCATCTATTGCTTTGCTGTGCGATGTGGTGATGATTGCCGAGCATACGAAAATCGGCGACCCGCATGTGGCGATGGGGCTGGTGGCCGGTGATGGCGGCGCACTTATCTGGCCACAATTGATAGGCTTTAATCGCGCCAAAGAATATTTATTAACTGGCGAGATGATTCCGGCTGCCGAGGCTTATCGTCTGGGCTTGGTCAATCATTGCTTGCCGCGCGATGAATTGATGCCGGCGGTCTATAAGTTGGCGGCGCGGTTGGCCAATGGCGCAACACAATCAATTAACTGGACAAAAGCCGTCGTCAACATGCCTCTGCGGCAGCTGGCGGTGCAGGCCATGGAAACGGCGATGGGGTATGAAAGCCTGACCAATATGAGCACCGACCATCAAGAGGCGGTGAATGCGTTTCGCGCCAAGCGACCGCCAAAATTTACCGGTCAATAAAATCATGGGAATGCGGCTCGTTTGTCGCTAAAATAACGCCATCTTTGGTGAGGCAGATATGAGAAAAATACTTAATTGGCGCGTTGTTTTTTTAATGATGCTGTTTTTGTTGTTGTGCGGTGCGGTGGTGTCGGCACAACAAGCAGGTGTTGAAACAGCAGAGGTTGTTGAAGCTGTTGACGTGCCTGAAGCGTCCCCCCCCGGCTTTTGGATATTGGTGTTCACCAAAGGCGGTGTCGTCACCTGGTTGATTGCTTTGCTGTCGGCGGTTGGTGTGCCGATTGGCGTGGTTAAAATCTATCACTTTTGGCGCATGGATATTTGGCGCTCTCGGCAGGTACGCGATGCGGTGGACAATTACCGCGCCGGTCGGATTAAGGGTTTGGGGCTCCATTTTCAATCGATGGCGCATCCGGCTGCGAGCCTGATTGCCTTTGCGATTGCCGAAGCCCATGACGGCCAAATGACACCCACGGCATTGCGCGAAGAGCTGACACGGCGGGCGCAATTTCTGTTGCGCCATTTATCGCTCCATATCTGGGTGCTTGAGCTGATTGCGGCCTCAGCGCCTTTATTCGGATTGCTGGGGACGGTTCTGGGCATGATTGTGGCTTTTCAAGGGGTTGGTCAGGGTTCGGGCGGGGCTGATACGACGTTGCTGGCCGCCGGTATTTGGGAGGCGCTGCTCACCACGGCCTTTGGTCTTGGCGTCGCCTTGCCGTTTTCGATGTTGGCAACAGTGTTTAATAATGCGGTGGATAATGTGCGCAATATGGTCGAAGACACGCTGACGGATATTCTCGTCCGCAGTGGGCGGGTCTAGCCCCGATGCAGCTTGCTCTCGCCAGACGGCGACCGGTTTTTGCGGGGCTGACGCCCTTGATTGACATGATTTTTCTGCTGCTGTTGTTTTTTTTAGTGGGGTCGGATTTTGTGCCGTTCAGCCAGAGTCAGATTGCGCCGCCGCGTGGTGGTGCTGGTGACAGCAGTGCCACTGCGCCGGTTATTGTCACGCTGGCTGCGGACGGCTCAATGACGTGGAACGGCAGGGCTGTGGCGGCGGATAGCTTGCGTGTGCGGGCCGAAGAAGTGACTGCCGGTCAGGCCGAAACGGTTTTTGTGGTGATGCCGTCCGCCACAGCCAATGTGCAGCAAGTAACCGATGTGATGGATGCGCTGGCCGAAGGCGGCGCCAGCACCATTACCTTGGAGCCGGATGTGTTTGACATTGATTTGGCAGATTTTTAGGGCAAACGGATGAAACTCAATACACCGCATCGCGGGATTAAATCAATTGATTTGCTACCGCTCATCAATGTCGTGTTTTTGCTTATTTTATTTGTGTTGATTGCCGGACGTCCGGCCACCAATCATCCGCAGGGTGTGAGGGTTGCTCAAAGCCGGGTTGCCACGGCGCACAAACCGGCGGCATTGGCGGTGACATTAACGGCGCAAAATGAATTTTTTCTGGGTGCTGACGGGCCGAAAACGGCGACTGAAATTGCCGATTATCTGCGCGGACAGAATTTTGTCGAACAAAATTTGCCAGTCGAACTGATTGCCGACCACACATCAAAAGCGCGTGCCTTGCTTGATTTTCGGGCTGCGTTGGCGAAAGCAGGGATTGGCGAAATTCGCCTGAAAACAGAATATGTCGGAGGCCGCAATGAGCCGTGAGAGGGGATTTTTTGCGACGATGCGGGCGCGATTATTGCGTCTGCCACGACGTTGGTGGCTGGCTTTTCTGGCGGTTTCGGTTCTCGTGCATATTGTTGGTGTTGGCTTTGTGTTGGTGTTGTTGTTTGGGGGTGCGCCAGGGGGTAATAGTGCCGATAAAATAATCCTATCAATCGGCGATGGCGGGCCGGACGAGATAGACACCAATCTGGAAGCGGTGCCACCGGCAGAAATGGTGCATGAGGCCGAAGTCGAATTGGATTTGAGCGAATTACTGGAAGTGCCGCTTGATGCTGATTTCAATGATATGATGATGGATGCGACAACCGCCGCCGCGATTGCGCCCGCCATGCCCTTGCCGATGGCGGCGGCGACGCAAAGTGCTTTGCCGAGCGGTGGATTGATTTCCGGCGTGCCGCAGACATTTGCCGACTACATCACTCATTTACAGCAAACCGGCATTGATGTTGTGTTTGCCATTGATGCGACCGGTTCAATGGTTTGGGTGCATAAGGCGGTGCGTTTGCGGATGCAGCAATTGGCCAATTATGTGCGTAATCTGGTGCCGTTGGCGCGCTTCGGCATTATCGCTTATCGCGATTATAATGATCCGGATTTTGTGACCCGGGTCTCACAGCCTAGCTTCGATGTGCTGAAAGCGCGCGATTTTATGGAAAAAATTGATGCGCTTGGCGGCGGTGATGTGCCCGAGGCCGTCACGGCGGCTTTGCGCGAGGCGACGGGCACGATTGCTTGGCGTCCCGGTGCGCAGCGCGTGATTATTGTTATTGGCGATGCGCCGCCGCACCCGCGCGAAATGAGTGAGGCGCGCGACATTGCCGAACGTTTCAAAGCGCGTGGCGGTCGGCTGTCTTTGCTTGATTCGCGCGTTGAAGCCAATCGCCGCCTGTTGGGTCGGCTACAGGGTGTGACGACATCGGCTGATTTGGAACAACATGGTGTGATTTCACAATTTCGTCGACTGGCGCGGCTGGGGGGTGGCACGGCGGCAATTTTACAGGCCGAGCGTCAGCTTATGAAAACGCTGGCGCTGTTGATTTTTGACGACCGGTTTCACGATGAACTGGCACCTTTTCTGGCGAATTTGGAATAATGATGCAACGGGTTGCGACAGTCATAATGTTTGTGATGCTCTTGTCGGTTGGACTATCGGCGGCAGCGCAGGCGTGTGGACGGGTGCCGTCGCGCTTATTGGGTGGTGCGCAGCAAATCGTGGCGGTTTTGGAGCGAACGCCGCAACGGCTTCTAAAAGCCATGGATGCGTATGTGGTGGGTATGGAGGCTTGTTATAATGGTGCGCTGGGCGTGCTTGAATTGGCCCCGTTGGCGGCTGCCGCTGAGGATTTGACGGCGCGGTTGGCGGCGGTGCGGATGCAGGCAGAAGACAAGGTGCGCGGCAAAGAGATTGCGCATGAAGCCTTTTTGTCTTCCGATTTGTGGGAACATTTGAATGCCTTACGTGTTGGCGCGGCTTATGCGGCTGGTTGGGGACAATTATCCATGGCGGTGCGCCGGATTGCCGCCGAGGACAGGCGGCAACAATTGATGGTGGCGGCACGGCGATTCCAGGAATTGGGCTTAGAGTTCAAATATCCGATTGTGGTGCAGCGTGCCATTTATGCGCAGGCCGTGACCCATGTTGAAAACGGCGATATTGATGCGGCGCGCAATGCGCTGGAACGCTTGAAACAATCTCTGCAACGCGGTGGTGCGGCAGATTTTCGCCGCGCTGTGGATGATTTTTATGCTGAGATTACCGCGCCTGAATTTGTGCCGCCAATGCCGCCTTCGGGGGAGGAACGCCAAAACACCGTGACGGCGACACTCAGCACCGAGGCCGGAAACAAAGCATTGACGGCGGCGCGGGCGGCGTTGAAGCAAAATCGTCCGGCGGCAGAGATTCTTGCTCTGTTAAAACCAGCGATGCAGGCCGGGCCCGATGCGGTGCGGGTCGCCCTTGGTCTGATGGCTCGCGACCCTTCGCTTTTGCGTCAAGCAGACTTTGCGCCAATGCCCGCTCTTGCGGCGATGCGCGAAAGTTTCGCCCGAGGGGATTATGCGGCGGTGCGCGCCGGCTGGTCGGCGGTCAAACCCTATGCCGATTTTCTGCCGCGCCCCTTGAAGCGGCAAGTTAATTATCAAATGGGGGCGAGCCTGCTTAATCTTGGCGAGCCGCAAACGGCATTGGTGCATTTGCAAGCGGCGCGCGCTGGTTTGGGCAACAATGCGCCACGGGGACAAGGGGGGGCGCAAGCGGCCCGCCTCGATGGGCTGATAGTGCTGGCGCGGCTGTCTGTCGATATTGCGGTGGGCGAAGCCCCCGATACGGCATTGATTGCTCTGGCCGAGCAATATAAAGCCTTCCCCGCCAAGCAGGAAGATGGAACGGTTGACCCACTGGCGCGGCTGACAGCCCAACGTGCGCGCATTGTTCTGGCCCGCCATGCTGCGGCCGCAGGCGATTGGGCGCAGGCCGACCGATTGCTGACCGGTTTCGGGCCGCAAAGCAAAGTCTATAAACTGTTCACCGGTATGCGCGTGCGCATTGTGGCGCATTCGTTAAAATCAAGTGATTTGGACAAATCGACACACGGGCCAAGGGCGCGTGGTGGTTTGGCCCTTTATCAGCTTTGGCGATTTAGCAAATGTCCATCCGGTTGTATCGCTGGTAATGTATTGGCGGTGCATCGTGCCGCGCTTGAGCTTGTGCTGGTTGGCGGTTTGGCGTCGACGCGTTTTGGTGAGGTTTGGGGGGCATTTGTTGCCGCCGGTGGCGATATTCGCCCGCATGTGCCGCAGGCGCTTGACTATTTGCTTGCGCGGCGCGATGCGGCACGATTATTGGCACTTTTGGAACCGAGCGAAGCGGGCTTGGCCGCCTTTGTGCTGAGCCATTGGAAAGAAAAGCTTGATAAATTGTTGAAACGCGGCGTGACGCCGCCATACCGTGATTTTTTAGCCAAGGAGCTGGCCGGATTGCAGGGCCGCCCGCGCGCTATTTTGCTGGAAATGCTGACGCGCGAAGCACTGGCCAATAACCGTCCGCAACAGGCGTTGGCGCATGCTGATGAATTGGCGGCAGCGTTCCCGCGGCGGCCATCGGCGTGGTTTTTACGCGCTGCGGCACTGCGCGGTGGCAAGCGTCATTTGGAGGCGGCGCGGGCTTTGTCGACTCTGGCGCGGCGCACACCGCCCGATGATCCGGTCGGTATGGGCGCAAGGTTGGGATTGGCGGCTTTGTTTATTGACCTTGACCGACGCCAACAGGCATGTGCCATGCGGGCGAAAATTTTTTCACGGCCCACAGCAAAGCAAAACTGGCGACAGGCCGAAAAAGCATTCGACGAATTGAAAAACTGGCACCGGCAAACACGCAAAGCCTGCACAACGGGCTAATGGGCTAGTGGAGGCTAGTGGCGAAAATGCCGCATGCCAGTGAACACCATGGCCAATCCGGCTTTATCGGCGGCGGCAATCACCTCGTCATCGCGGATTGAGCCGCCGGGCTGAATTGCCGCCGTGGCACCAGCGTCGGTCGCCGCCAGCAAGCCATCGGCAAAGGGGAAAAAAGCATCAGAAGCCAGCACGAAACCAGTGTCTGCCCGGTTATCTGTTTCTTTATCTCGTTTTTGCGCTTTGTGCGCCGCTGTGCGTGAGCTGTCCAGCCGGTTCATTTGACCAGCTCCAATGCCGAGCGTCGTCCCATCACGGGCGTAAATAATGGCATTGGATTTAACATGTTTGGCGACACGCCATGCAAACAGCAAATCGTCCAACTCGCGCACATCCGGTTGGCGTTGGGTCACGCAAGTCACATCATCGGCGCTCACGCGGCCATTGTCGCGGGTTTGCATCAACAAACCACCGGCCACTTGTTTGAAAGCAATACCGGCGGCGGACGGGTCGGGCAGACCACCCGCCAACAGCAAGCGCAGATTTTTTTTCTTGGCAATCACCGCCTGTGCGGCTTGGTCGGCATCCGGCGCAATAATGACTTCGACAAAAATTTCCACAATGGCGCGTGCCGTCGCTTCATCAAGTTTTTGGTTGAGCGCGATAATGCCGCCAAAAGCTGATGTCGGGTCGCACTTCAAGGCTTTGGCGAAAGCGTCTGGCAAGGTTTTGCCGATGGCCACACCGCATGGATTGGTGTGTTTGATAATGGCGCAAGCGGGTTGTATGGGGTCAAATTCGGCGACCAGCTCATAAGCGGCATCGGTATCATTGATATTATTATAGGACAATTCTTTACCCTGAATTTGGTGCGCCGTGGTAATGCCGATGCGCCCTGCCCCGCCAACATAAAACCCGGCTTTCTGATGCGGGTTTTCGCCATACCGCAAACCCTGTTGTAGGCGACCGCCAAAAGCGCGCCAAGTCGGCAGCTCAATGGCTGGTTGTTCAACGGCGAGAATATCAGCCATCCAGTTGGAAATAGCCGCGTCATAGGCGGCGGTGCGCCCATAGGCTTTTTGCGCCAATCTTTGGCGTAGCGCATAATCCGTTCCCCCCGCCGCATTGGCCGCCAGCACGGTTTCGTAATCTTGCGGCTCAATGACAACCGCGACATAAGCATGATTTTTTGCCGCGGCGCGGATCATTGCCGGGCCACCAATATCAATATTTTCAATGCCATCGGCATAATCGCCTGCTGCCGAAACGGTCGTTTCAAACGGGTAGAGATTGACAACCAAGAGGTCAATCTCAACCATATTATATGTCTGCATGGTGGCGCGATGGTCGGCATTGTCGCGCACGGCCAGCAAGCCGCCATGCACATTGGGGTGCAGGGTTTTGACCCGCCCGTCCATCATTTCCGGCAATCCGGTCAATTCCGATATGTCGCGGCAGGCCAAGTCGGCCTCCGACAGCAATTTGGCTGTGCCGCCGGTCGACACCAGCTCAACCCCCTGCGCGATAAGTTTTTCGGCAAAATCAACAATACCGGTTTTGTCGGAAACCGAAATAAGTGCGCGTTTGACGGCAATTTTATCAGGCATAACACCCCCTCTTATGGTTTTGTTTTAGCGCCGACGTCGGCCCCGACCCATACGGCCAGCATAGCGCAACCCCCAGCGCACCACGCTATTGCCGCGCATGAGCGACGATTGAATGACCAATTGCTTGCTGCGTTGGGGGATGCCGCGACGACCCATATAAACACTGTCTTCCATGCAAAGACTTGTCTGCTCGGCCAAATGGGTGCGAAATTGCCAGCCATATCCGCTCGGTGTTAGCAGCAAAATGGCGTTGCCACCGGCTTGCGGGCTGGCATTGACATCGGGGTGCAAATGAAATCGCAAAAAAAAGGGGGCGCCGACAAACGGGGTATCGTTAATGGCAGGCATCAATAATTCTTCGCCACGAATATCTTCCCCGTCGCTGTCGACAAACAGACGCCGCACATAGCGCACCCCGTGGCTGTTCTTAAACAGGCCGTGGCTCATATCAAGCCAGATGCCATTGGCGTCTTCCATGCGGCGACACTGACTTTGCCAATCATTTATCAACAGGCGGTGGCCAAGGCGCGCGGCGGCGCGGCCATGGCGCAAAAACGGGTCATCCATGTCGCTGCCAAAAGCCAGCGTGGAATGGGCTGCAATACCACGCGCGGCCAATTGCCAATCGGGCCCATGCACACGGTTGGAGCCGCAATTAACAATCAATCGGTCGGCCCCATGGCTCATCTCAAAGGCCAGTGGGGCGGCGTGTGCGCTTAGCCCGTCGGTTCCGGTGGGCCCGTTGCCAGTGTCAACAATCAGGCGGCTATTGCCGGCACTGACACGTTGATAACCACTGCGTTGGGCAAAAGCTGGCACTTGCGCTGCGCGCAGGCCGCTCAACATGGGGTGCAGCTCGGCATCCGACATTTCCAACCCACCATTGAAACCGGCAAGCCGTCCGTCGCCAAGCCGAAAAAACCCGACCAGTGTGCGCATGCGTTTAAGGGTTGCGTCAAATTGTGCCGGTGCGTCAATCTTTCGCTGATTAAGCCCTGCCTTAATGGCCAGCATATCGGCCAAGAGCCGCGCCAGTCGTTCCGGCGAACGGCTGATATGGCCACCATCGGGAAGCACTTGACGCTTGATTTCGCGGGTTAGCATTTCCATACCACGCTGCAAACGTTCGGCACCATCTTCCAGCATCAGGCCGGAAAAGGTTAATCCGGCGGCGGCCGCAAAGCGATGGGGGCCGGTATCGGCATGGTCGGCCGTCAGCGTCAGCCAGCGTGCTTGGGCGTGAATGCCGGTCAGTAAGAGATTGATATTATGATTGTCAATGCGGTCGCGCAATTTCGGCAAGGCGGCGCTCCATGACATCAGGCGGCGCGCCACCACATGCGGCGCCATGGTTGCGGCCGGATGACGGTTGCAATGCGCACACCAGCGCAAAATCGTCTCGGCGGCGACATTAAGACCGCTTTCGCCCGGAGTTGCCAATAAGTGGCGCAGCCAATCAAATGCGTGCAGGCTTTGCAGCCAGCGCTCTGAAGCGGGTGACAAATCAAAGGGAGAGCGTCCCAATCCGCGCACAATACCACCATCCAATGTATAGTCACCGGCCAGCCATAATTCGCCAATCTCGGCGTTGCCGGGTTTTAGTTCCGGTGGATAGTCGAAAACAAGGCCGACCGGTTGTCCGGCCCACAAAGAGCGTCCCAAAAAAGATCTGTAAAAACCACGGCGAAGGCCGCCGCCAATATCGGTTGCGCGTAAAGCAAGCGTTTCGGCAAACAGGGCAGCGCGACGGGTTCGCGCCTTCATGGCCCGTCTTTGGGCAAGGCTTTGGCGGTTTTCAGGGCCGCGATATTGTCGCGATAGGCATCCGGCCCATCGGCAAAAACAGCCGTTCCGGCAACCAGCACATCGGCACCCGCACCAATGGCGGCTGTTGCTGTGTCGCGGTTGATACCGCCATCGACTTCCAGCTCTATAGGTCGCCCACTGGCATCAATCATTTGGCGTAGCTTGGCAATTTTAGGCAACTGGCTGTCGATAAAGGCTTGACCGCCGAAGCCCGGATTGACCGACATCACCAGCACGAGGTCAATATCATCAAGTAAATTATCTAGCACAGTGACGGGTGTCGCCGGATTAAGGCAAACGCCGACTTTGCAACCGGCCGCTTTAATCGCCTGCACGGTGCGGTGTGCGTGCGCCCCGGCTTCTGGATGAAAAGTGATAATATCGGCACCGGCCCGGGCAAATGCCGCGACATAAGTGTCCACCGTCGCAATCATTAAATGCACATCCAGCGGTTTTGTTGTGTGCGGTTTAAGAGCGTTGACCACCATCGGCCCAATTGTCAGATTGGGGACAAAATGTCCATCCATCACATCGACATGCACATAATCGCAACCGGCGGCGCAAATGGCGGCCACTTCCTCACCGAGCCGGGCAAAGTCGGCCGATAAGATAGATGGAGCAATTTTAATTGGTCTTGATACGCTCACGCGAACCTCTCACGGGCTGAAACTTCCTTTTGAATTAAAACACTTTTTCGGTTACGGCAAGCCCCCCTACGACTTTCAGCTATTATCGGCATAAAGCATATATGGGTTTTGCTCCATTGCCTGTTTGAGCGGTTGCAGATATTTGTCATAAGCCCGCCATGCTTGTGAACTACCGCTATAGATTTTTTCCTTCACCTGCATTCGGCTCGCTGTATGCACGGGCCGGTTGATTTTGTGGAAATCAAGCACGGCGTTTTGCCAGTCGAGTTCGCAATAATCCAGCACATTACGGGTTTCGACTTCCTGTTGTTGTGTCAATTTTTCATAGTCAAGATTATAGATGCGGTCGGGAAATTTGTCGTGCCAATAGGCCATCAAATCAAGGTAGAGCGTGTGGTAATGGCCAATATCTTCGAGGTTATAGCAATAATCCGCCTCACCTGCAGGGAATTGATGTTGGAAGTTAGACCAGCACACGGCCATTGGGTTGCGCGTGACATGGATGATTTTGGCTTCAGGGAAAGCACCCAAAATATAACCGATACGCAAAAAATTATGCGGCGTTTTATCGGTCATAACCGGGTGGGTGGTGTCGAGACCACGCAAATGCCCAAGATACGCCCGCCCGATTGACTGAAACATAGATGTGGCTGATTTTGGGTCGCGTGATTGGGGCATCAATTGTGTCGGCGTGTCGGTTTCATGTTTCATATAAGTCAACTCGCCGCCACCAAAGACGGTGCTGTGGGCGGCCAAAATCTGTTCAACCAGACTGCTGCCAGCGCGCGGTAATCCGAGAATGAAAATCAGCTTGCGCGAATCCTCATAGGGTGCATCAACCACATCACACAGCGTGATCGGGGCAAAAATGTCCTTTATGTGCTGAAACAACTGCACTGATTTGCCGGTGTCATATCGGTAATAATCCTTCAGCAGTTGATTGGCCTTCAGATAATAGGGAAAAGCATCATTGGTTTCGTCCATATCATTGTGGATTTTGGCCAGTGCCAAACCGGTGGTCGCGCGGGTGGTGATTTGCGGGTTGAGGCCGGATTTTTCGGTAAAAAATGCGTCCAATTTTTTCTGATGTTTGGCCGCAATGCGTTTATTGAATTTGATTAAATGAACCCGTGCCGACCACGCCGGAGCAAAATTGGCATCGGCTTCAACCGCGCGCTCAAGCGCGTCAAGGGCTGCTTGCTGACGCCCCATCATTGAATAAATGTCGCCTTTTAAGGTCAACGCGGTCGCATCATTGGGCTTCAGGGTTAAGGCGGCATCGCAGGCGGTCAGTGCGTCGTCATGGCGGCGTGCCGTATATAAGGTTTCAGCTTCCAGCAGTCTGATTTCCGGATTGTCCGGCGCGGCCTGTCGCGCCAGACGAAATTCGCGCAAGGCATCGGTGAGATGTTGTTTTTTTAACAGCACCCGCCCAAGCCCTATCCGCGCCGCCAAATGGGTTTCGTCTGCGGCCAGTGCTTTTTCAAATTCAGCCTGCGCCGACCGGTAATCAAAGCGGTCAATATAAGCCTGCCCTCTGCCGCATAAAATGTCGATATCCTGCTCATTATCGTCAAGTTGCTCAAAAAGGGCGTGGGCTTCTTCCGGTTGGCCGAAATGGAGTTGGCAAAAAGCCATTTGTTTAAGCGCGGTGGTGTTGGCCGGGTCAAGTTCCAGCGCCCCGGCAAAGGCAGCGTGGGCAGCTTCCATATTGTCTTGTGCAATATGTGACAGGCCGAGCTGCACATGAGATTCGGCCTCCTGCGGGTTAAGTGCAATCGCCGTTTCCAACGATTGCGCGGCCTTTTCATAATCGGCTTTCAGAAAATAGATGAGACCCAGCACATAATGCAAAAAATAATTGTCAGGATATTGTTTGTTGAATTTATGCGCCAGCGTCACTGCGGCTTCACTTTTTCGGTTACGTGCGCTTCCTTTCGGTGCCGCCATAATGGCCTGATAGGCGGCCATCACAGCGCGGTGCTCGGCGGCGGGAATGGTGTCGTATGCGCTCTTTTTGTCTTGCGTCCGCAGCATTTTCAAGGCTTCGGCAGCGGGCTGATTTTCCGGTGCGTGGTCGAGAATTTGTTGATAAATCGACTGCGCCGCCGCCACATATCCGCGCTTGCGCAAAGCGTGGGCGCGGGTCAAGGCGCGGTCAACCGTCAGCGTTTTTATAGCCATGGCACGATTGCCTTTATACTGCCTGTTAATGTTTGAGGCATCCTACGCCATTCGCCATCGGATGCAAGCCGTCGACATTTCCGATTTTTAGCTGGTGCGGTTTTGACGCCCAGTGCCGCTAGGCGCGATTTTGACGATTGCCGATTAAATCATCAACCACCGCCGGATCGGCCAGTGTTGAAATGTCGCCCAAATTGGCAAAATCATCTTCAGCAATTTTGCGTAAAATCCGCCGCATGATTTTCCCCGAGCGTGTTTTCGGCAGGCCGGGGGCAAACTGAATCAAATCCGGCGAGGCAATCGGGCCGATTTCCTTGCGCACCCATTGCACCAAGTCGCTTTTCAGAGCGTCATCACCGGCGAGGCCTGCATTCAGCGTCACATAGCAATAAATACCCTGCCCTTTAATATCATGGGGGTAGCCGACGACGGCGGCTTCGGCGACTTGGCGATGGGCGACCAGTGCGTTTTCCACTTCCGCCGTGCCAAGCCGGTGGCCGGAGACATTCAGCACATCATCCACCCGACCGGTAATCCAATAATAGCCGTCGCCATCGCGGCGACAGCCATCGCCGGTGAAATAAGTGCCGGGGTATTGCACAAAATAAGTGTCAATAAAACGCTGATGGTCGCCATAGAGGGTGCGCATTTGCCCGGGCCAGCTATCGCCAATGCATAAATTTCCCGAAGCCGCCCCCGCTAATGTCTTGCCTGCGCTATCCACCAAAACCGGTTTAATGCCGAAAAAAGGCCGCGTCGCCGAGCCGGGTTTTAAGGCCGTTGCCCCGGGCAGGGGGGTGATTAAAATGCCACCGGTTTCGGTTTGCCACCATGTATCGACAATCGGGCAGCGTTCATCACCGATGGTGCGGTAATACCACAGCCATGCTTCGGGGTTAATCGGCTCACCAACCGAGCCTAAAAGACGCAGGCTTTTGCGGCTTGTCGCCTTGACCGGTGCGTCGCCCTCGCGCATCAGGGCGCGTAAGGCGGTCGGTGCGGTATAAAAAATATTTACTTGATGCTTGTCGCAGACTTGCCAAAACCGCGAATTATCCGGCCAATTCGGCACCCCTTCAAACATCAGTGTGGTGGCACCATTGGCCAGCGGCCCATAGACAATATAAGAATGACCCGTCACCCAGCCGACATCGGCTGTGCACCAATAGACCTCACCGCGCTGATAATCGAAAACATATTCATGCGTCATCGAGGCATACACCATATAGCCGCCGGTCGTGTGCAACACGCCTTTCGGCTTGCCAGTCGAGCCGGACGTATAAAGAATAAACAACGGGTCTTCGGCACCCATTTCCACCACCGGACAATCGGTGTCGGCCTTGGCTTTTTCTTCATGATACCAGACATCGCGTCCGCCCATCATGTCGACTTTATCTTGGCCGCTGCCTCCGGCTCCGGTGCGCTCAACCACAATCACCGATTTGACATCGGGGCATTGCTGCAATGCCTTGTCGGTGTTTTCCTTTAGCGGAATTTTGCGTCCGCCGCGCACGCCCTCATCGGCGGTGATGATAAACGCGCTTTGGCAATCCAGAATGCGTCCGGCCAGCGCGTCGGGCGAAAAGCCGCCAAACACCACCGAATGCACCACCCCAATCCGTGCGCAAGCCAGCATGGCATAAGCGGCTTCGGGGATCATCGGCATATAAATCGTCACGCGGTCGCCTTTTTTCACCCCTTGGGCTTTCAGCACATTGGCGAATTGGCACACTTCTTGGTGTAATTGCCGATAGGTGATTTTGGCATCTTGGTCTGGTTCATCGCCTTCCCAAATAATTGCCAGATCCTCGCCGCGCTCGGCCAGATGGCGGTCAACGCAGTTAAAACAAGCATTTAACGTGGCGTCCTCATACCATTTAATCGATACCTTATCCTTGCCGTAATGCGTGTTCTTGACTTTGGTGTAAGGCTTTATCCAGTCAATGCGCTGGCCGTGTTCGCCCCAGAAGGCGGCAGGGTCGGCAATACTGGCGGCGTAGAGGTCAAGATATTGCGCCTCATCCACCCGAGCGCGGGTGCGCGTTGCGTCATCAACCTCAAACAGTAAATCTTCCGACATGGCTTAATTTTTACCAAACAGGCGCGCCCGGTCGCCATGAAAACGTCGTCCGGCGACATACATGAACGGAATTGCGATCATGGCCAGCAGGGTGAAGCACAAAAGCGTTATCGTATAAGGTTCTGAATATCCTTGTGCGGCCAAATAATCGATAAGAATACCGCCACCGGTAATGCCAAAACCCAGCCCGATAAGATTGAGCGTCAAAATGTAAAAGGCGACCACAGTGGCGCGAATTTGCGGCGGCACCAATTCTTGCACGGTGGCAAATGTCGGCCCGAAAAACAGCCCCAATTGCACAAAGCCCAGAAAAATACCGGCATCGAATAAAATATGGTCGCCCGGCACCAGACGATAAGCAAGAAGGAAGGGGGTCAATGCCAGCGATGTCCAGAACAAAAACATCGGCCGTCCGGATTTGAAACGCGCCTGCCACCAATCGCCCAAAATCCCGCCCAGCAAATTGCCCAATAGACCGCCCGCCGCCGCCAACCAGCCAGCTCGCACGGCAATTTCAGCCCGGTCAAAGCCGCGCTCATGGACAAACCAGAGCTGGTCAAAAGCCGACGCGCCCAGAAAAAAATGGTAGGCCACCCCACCAGCAATCGTGCAAGACAAAGCGGGTGAGCTTCGCAAGGCGTTCATCAAAATGGCGACAATTTCCCGAAAACGCATTTTTTGCACGGCGTTTTCAGGGGTAATACCTTTGCGCGGTGTTTCGCCCAGAAACAGCAGCCCAAAAGCCACCACCAATCCCAAACCGCCCAGCAGATAAAAACAAGCCCGCCAGCCAATCTCCGGGCCCAAATACCCAGCAATCAGCAGGCTTAAGGCGACGCCAATCGGTACACCCATATAATAAAACCCGGCGGCAAATCCTAATTGTCGCGAGGGAAACCGGTCCGCCAGCATCGACATGGAAGTCGGCGTGGCCGCGCTTTCGCCAACGCCGATAAACATGCGCGGCAACAGCATGGTGATAAAGCTGACCGC
>CAYQFO010000021.1:0-14602 GCA_964416815.1 uncultured Rhodobiaceae bacterium
AGCCAGCCCGTTGCACATTCATCTGGTGGACATTAACGAGGCCATGTTGCGCGTCGGCGCCAAGCGCACCACAGAAAAACGAGATGCGATACACTTTGTTGCTGCTTCGGCCGAAGCCTTGCCGATGGCCGACCGCTCGGTTGATTTTGTTGCCATTGCGTTTGGTATCCGCAATGTGACGCATCGTGCGGATGCCTTGTGCGAAGCCTATCGTGTGCTGCGCCCGGGCGGGCGGTTTGTCTGTCTTGAATTTTCGCATTTACCCTACCGGTTTTTGCAAAAATTTTATGATGCCTATTCCTTTGGCGTGATACCGCGCCTTGGCGCAGCGATGACCGGCGAACGCGACCCCTATCAATATCTGGTGGAATCGATTCGCAAATTCCCGCGTGCCGAACGCTTTGCAGCCGAAATTAAAGCCGCCGGTTTTGCCCGCGTCGATTTTGAGCGTCTCACTGGCGGCATTGCTGCCGTGCATGGTGGCTGGCGGGTCTAGATGTTGGGTTTAGGCTCCTTGCGTTTATTAAGCATGGCACGGCTATTGCTGGCGCAAGAGGCCTTATTGCCGCCGGGCTTTCACCGGCAAGCCTCTTTTGGCGTGCGACTGGCGCGACGATTGCTGATCGTGGGCGCACCACGCTGGCGCAAAACCGAACGCGGTCGCGCCTTATCCGACCGGATTTGCAGGCTTGGCCCCTTCTATATCAAGCTGGGTCAGTTTTTGGCCACCCGCCCCGATATTATCGGCACGGCCATGGCGGCCGATTTACAGCACCTGCAAGACCGCCTACCTGCTTTTGACATCAGCGTTGTGCATAAAGTTCTGGCCGAAGATTTTGACCATGCTGACAAATATATCACCGATATTGGCCCGCCCATCGCCGCCGCCTCGATTGCTCAAGTGCACACGGCCAAACTTGTCGGCCCCAAAGGCGGAAAGGCAGAGAAAAAAAAGGCGAAAAAACTGGCCATCAAAGTGTTGCGCCCCAATATAGAAAAAACCATTGCTGCCGAGCTGACCACCTTTACCCGCTTGGCGCGCTGGGTGGAAAGGCTGATACCGTCCACACGGCGCTTGCGACCAATGGCAATGATTGACACGCTACGCCACACGCTGACGGCAGAAATTGATTTGCGGCTGGAGGCGGCGGCACTGTCGGAAATGGCCGAGAACTGCCGCAATGACGAAGGCTTCGCCGTACCGCAAGTGATTTGGCAAGCAAGCTCCAAACGCGTCTTGGCCATGCACTGGATTGAAGGCGTATCGGCGGGTGATATGACCGCACTGAAAAAAGCTGGCCACAATATGCCCGAGCTGGCGGTGCGATTAGTCCGCATTTTCCTGACCCAAGCCCTGCGTGACGGGTTTTTCCATGCCGATTTGCATCAGGGCAATTTACTGGTGCAAGCCGATGCGATACTGGTCGGCATTGACCTCGGCATTAACGGGCGACTGGACAAGGATACACGACGCTTTTTGGCCGAAATTCTGCACGGGTTCATCACCCGCGATTATATGAAAATAGCCCGGGTGCATTTTGAGGCCGGATATGTGCCGCCGCAGCATAAGGTGGATGAATTTGCTCAAGCCCTGCGCTCAATTGGTGAACCGATACGCGACCAGAATGCTGAAAACATCTCCATGGCGCGTCTGCTGGCACAACTTTTTGCCGTGACCGGCCAATTCGACATGCAAACCCAGCCGCAATTATTGCTGTTACAAAAAACCATGGTCACGGTGGAGGGCGTGGCACGAAGCTGGCACCCACAATTAAATATATGGGATGCCGCCGAGCCCGTTGTTTCAAACTGGCTACGCAATGAAGTCGGCCCGCAAGCCCTGCTACGCGAAGCCGCCGACAATGCCGGAGAGGCGCTACGTGCCTTCATTCGCCTGCCACACACAGTCATCGAGCTGGAAAAAGGCGCAAAAGCATTGCAAAAAATGGCGCAAAAAGAGCCATCGCCACAAGCAAGCAACAGACTATTGCAGATTATGACTTGGTTGGCATTGCTGGTGGCACTCGTGTTGGCAAGTGGTGTTTGGTGGGGAGCGGCACCATAATTTACAAGAATTTGTAGTAATTATTTTAATATCCCCTATACTGCCGACATTAGGGCAGATTGGATATGTCGGAAAAACGCATTTTATTGATTATCGGCGGCGGTATTGCCGCCTATAAAACACCGGAATTGGTGCGCCAATTACGCGAACATGGGCTACAAGTGCGTTGCCTGCTGACGGCGGCGGCGGCACAATTTGTCGCGCCTTTATCTTTGGCCAGCGTGTCGGGCGATAAAGTCTATGAAAATATGTTTGATTTGACCGAGGAAGCGGAAATGGGGCATATCCAATTATCGCGTGATGCCGATATGCTTTTGGTCGCCCCCGCCACCGCCGATTTGATGGCCAAAATGGCACAAGGGCTAGCCAATGATTTGGCCGCCACCACCTTGCTGGCAACCGACAAACCGGTGGCCATGGCACCAGCCATGAATGTGCGCATGTGGCAACACGCCGCCACCCAACGCAATGTAAAAATACTGACCGATGACGGCATCGTGCTGATAGGCCCCGATGAGGGCGATATGGCGTGTGGCGAATTTGGTGCCGGACGGATGAGCGAACCAGAGGAAATCGCCGCCACGATCGCCGCCCAACTGCACGGCACAGCACAAGATTTAGAGCAAGATTTGGCGGGGCGCAAGATATTGGTGACGGCCGGGCCGACGCACGAACCGATTGACCCGGTGCGTTATCTTGCCAATCATTCCTCCGGCAAACAGGGCTATGCCATCGCCGTCGCACTGGCCGCACGCGGCGGTAATGTCGTGCTGGTTTCCGGCCCCACCGAGTTACCCGACCCGCGCGGCGTAACAGTGATACGCGTTGAAACGGCGCACGATATGCTGGCCGCATGCGAAGACGTGCTGCCGGTTGATGTGGCGGTCATGACCGCCGCCGTAGCCGATTGGCGGCCGGGGGAAACAAGTGCCGCCAAGCTGAAAAAATCGTCCCCGGCGCGCGCGCATCAAGCCGCACCGGCACATATCGAACTGATTGAAAACCCCGACATTCTGGCAACATTGGCAGCCAAGGGCAAACGACGCCCCGAGCTGTTGATTGGCTTTGCCGCCGAAACCGATAATATCGTGCAATATGGCCGCGACAAGCTGACCCGCAAGAAATGCGACTGGATTGTCGCCAATAATGTCAGCCCTGAAAATAAGGTGATGGGCGGTGAGCATAATAAAGTCCATATCATCACCGAGGCCGGCACTGAAAACTGGCCGCGCATGAGCAAAAGCGACGTGGCAATAAAATTGGCGGCCGCGATTGGCGCAAAGCTCACCGAAAACACAGAGGCATCAGCATGAGTGCGCCCCCTGTTAAAATCAAGCTATTGCCGCATGGGCAGGGGCTTGCGCACCCGGCCTATGAGACGACGCAGGCGTCGGGCATGGATTTACGCGCCGCCCTGCCCGCAGAGAAGGCCGTGGAATTGCCCGGCGGACAACGGGTGTTGGTGCCGACCGGCTTTGCCATCGCCCTGCCGCACGGATATGAAGCGCAAGTGCGCCCGCGCTCTGGCTTGGCGGCCAAGGCGGGCATCACCGTGTTGAACACGCCTGGTACGATAGACAGCGATTATCGCGGCGAGGTGAAAGTGATTTTGGTCAATTTGGGCGATGCGGCGTTTACCATTAAACGCGGTGAGCGTATTGCCCAAATGGTGATTGCGCCGGTTGTGCAAGCCCGCTTGCAAGAAGTTGACACGCTGGATGAAACCGAGCGCGGCGCTGGCGGTTTCGGCTCAACCGGTGTGGGAGATGTGGGAGCAAAAAAGCGATGATTGGGCTATCGCGCAAATCGCTTCTGGCGCTGGAAGCCGTGCTTGATGTTGCCGTCCACGCCCGTCCCAACCCGGTACAGGCGCGTGACATTACCCGCCGCCAAGGTGTACCACAACGCTATTTAGAGCAAATTATGCAGGCCTTGGTGCGCGCCAACATCTTACGCGGCGTCAGAGGTCCGCGGGGGGGTTATCGGCTGGCGCGTGAACGGCGCCGCATTCCGGTCAGCGAAATTTTTTCGGTGATTACCGAGCTGGAAAATGCCGATGCCGTGCCGATGCCCGCCTCAGCACTCGGGCGGCAGATTGTTGCCCCTTTATATCATCGTTTGCAGGCGCATCTTTTGCAGCAATTGGACGGCGTCACCATTGATACGCTATGCCAAGAGCTGGAACCGCAGACAGGCCGAGTCAATGATGATTTTACCATTTAACGAAATGGAGTCGATGAGATGAAAACCCAAAACATGAAAATAAAGACTGACAATAAAACAAAACCGGGACGCGGGCATATTTATAGCTCAATCACCAAGACTGTCGGCGATACGCCGATTGTGCGACTGGGGCGGCTGATGGCCGCAAAAGAATGCACCGCCAATTTGCTGGCCAAGCTTGAATTTTTCAATCCGGTTGCCAGTGTGAAAGACCGCATCGGCGTCGCCATGATTGAAGCATTGGAGGGCGAAGGACGCCTCCAGCCCGACAGCGTCATTGTCGAGCCAACCTCGGGCAATACTGGCATTGCGCTGGCTTTTGCTTGTGCTGCCAAGGGCTACCGCCTGATTTTGTGTATGCCGGAAAGCATGTCGATGGAACGGCGCAAAATGCTTTTATTGCTGGGGGCAGAACTAGAATTGACACCGGCGGACAAAGGCATGAAAGGCGCCATTGCCCGCGCCGAAGAATTGCTTGGTGCCAATCCTGATTGGGTGATGCCGCAACAATTTGACAATCCAGCCAATCCTGATATTCACCGCCGCACCACTGCCGAGGAAATTTGGAATGATACAGGTGGCACGGTTGATGTGGTTATTTCCGGTGTCGGCACGGGTGGCACTTTCACCGGTGTTGGTAGCGTGCTGAAAGCGCGCAAACCGGCGGTCAAAATGGTCGCGGTGGAACCCGAAGACAGCCCGATATTGTCGGGCGGTGCGGCGGGTCCACATAAAATTCAAGGCATTGGCGCAGGCTTTGTGCCGGCCAATCTTGAAACCGGCCTTATTGACGAGGTCATCACCATCGGCAATGAAACGGCCTTTGAAACGGCGCGGCTGATGGCGCGGCTGGAGGGTATACCGGGCGGCATCAGCTCTGGCGCGGCCATTGCCGCAGCCTTGGAACTGGCGCAGCGTACCGAAATGATGGACAAAAACATCGTCATTATTCTGCCGAGCTTTGCCGAACGCTATCTGTCAACGGCCTTGTTTGAAGGCTTGTGAGAACCGCCCCAATAATGCCCAAATCAACATCATTGTCGCCGGAAGAAATTGAGCGTTATCAGCGTCACATTGTATTGAAGGAAATTGGTGGCGCCGGACAGCAAAAGCTGGCCGCTACGCGCGTTTTGATTGTCGGCCTTGGCGGCTTGGGAACCCCCTTGGCACAATATCTGGCCGCCGCCGGGGTCGGCCATTTGGGGCTCTTGGATGATGATGTGGTCAGCGTGTCCAATTTGCACCGCCAAGTGCTTTATACAAAGGCCGATATTGGCCGTCCGAAAGCCGAAATAGCCGCCCAATGGCTGGCGCAGCTTAATCCACATATTGAGGCAAGGCCGATTGTCACGCGGCTCAAGGCCGATAATGTGGAGGCTCTGATTGGTGATTATGATGTGATTGCCGATGGCTGTGACAATTTTGCGACGCGTTTTTTAGTCAATGATGCTTGTTTCAAACAACGCAAAATACTTGTTTCCGGTGCGGTCGGTCGCTTTGACGGGCAGGTAACAACTTTTAAGCCTTGGCTGAGCGATGATACGGGAACGCCGTTTCCATGCTATCGCTCTTTGGTGCCACAAATGCCGGATGATGAAAAAAGCTGTGCCACGACTGGCATTATCGGTGCCTTGACCGGCGTCATTGGTAGCCTACAGGCACTGGAAGTGATTAAGGAAATCACCAGTGCTGGTGAGAGTCTGGCTGGTCGGCTGCTGATTTATGACGGGCTGGGGGCGCGCACACGAACGGTCAAACTGAACTGGGATCCGAGCAATCCGAATAATGGCCGCAACACCGGCTTTCGAGCCGACGGCTAAAGCGCGTCGCTGGGCAGCACGCGGTCGCGTGGGTGATGGCCGTCGGCCCAAGAGCGGATATTGATAATCACTTTTTCACCCATTTCTTTGCGGCCTTCTTCGGTTGCCGAGGACATATGCGGCAGTAAAATCACATTGTCGAAATCGAACAAACGTGGATTAACGGCCGGTTCACGCTCAAACACGTCCAATGCTGCGCCGCCAAGCCACCCGTCTGCCAACGCATCGGCGAGTGCCGCTTCATCAATCACCTCGCCGCGAGCGGTATTGATAAGAAAAGCGCCGCGCGGCAACAGTCCCAATCGTCGCGCCGACAGCAAATGATAACTCGCTGGTGTATGCGGACAATTAACCGAAATAATGTCACAGACCCGCAACATACGGTCTAGATTGCTGAAATAAGTGGCGGCGCAATCGGCTTCAATATCGGCATGCAAGCGGGTGCGGTTATGATAGGCAATGTCCAAGCCGAAAACCTGTGCGCGACGCGCAATGGCTTGGCCAATACGCCCCATGCCGATAATGCCAAGTTTTTTACCCGCCACGCGCCGACCCAACATCCAATTTGGCGACCAACCGGAAAAAGCCTCCGGCTGACGCATAATGCGGTCGCCCTCAGCAAGGCGGCGTGGCAGAGCCAAAATTAATGCCATCGCCATATCCGCCGTATCCTCGCTCAGCACACTCGGCGTATTGGTGACAATAATGCCGCGCCCATGCGCCGCATCAATATCGATATTGTCGGTGCCATTGCCGAAATTGGCAATCAATTTAAGGCTTGAAGCGGCCTGTTCAATCAGGGGCGCATCAATACGGTCGCTCACCGTTGGCACCAGCACATCGCATCCGGCCATCAGTGCCGCCAATTCGGCTCTGTCAAGGGCGCGGTCGCGTTCATTGATAGTGACAGCAAACAATTCGGCCATGCGCGCTTCAATGTCGGCGGGGAGGCGTCTGGTGACGCCAACACGGGTCTGTCTCATAGTCGTTGCATGCCGATTGTGGCCTTTTTGATAAGCATAAACTGTCCACAGACTAGCAAATTATTGCCATCAGAGCCAGCTTCGCCTTATCGGGAATCAGGTAAAAAGAATATATGGAACGTGTGGTGTTTCTTCGCGTTATTTTGGGGATTGGGCTGTTGGCACTGGTCGGCGCACTTGTGCCGTTTTCAATTGCCTCGCCATCAAGCCGCGATGAGCGTGCGCTCGGGAATAGCGGCCTACCGCTCCCCCGCTTTGTCAGCATCGCCCAAAACAAAGCCAATGTACGACGCGGACCGGGCGAAGATTATCCGCTTCTTTGGCAATATACACGCATTGGCTTGCCGTTGGAAATTATTGCCGAATACGGCCAGTGGCGACAAATTCGTGACCATGAAAATGCTGAAGGCTGGATGCATGCAAGGCTGCTACGCGGCGAGCGCAGTATTCGAGTGCGCGAATTGGTTGAAGCATTGCCGTTGCGCTCGCGCCCTGCCGCCGCCGCCGGCACGGTCGCCCTGATACAATCGGGGTCGGTCGGGCGGTTGAAAGATTGCAAAGCTAATTGGTGCGAAGTTGATGTTGGCGGCCATGATGGCTGGTTGCCCCGCGATATGCTGTGGGGTGTTTACAGGTTTGAATATAATAATTAGCCCTTACAGACCGAAAACGGGAGGTCGAAGCCAGCCGCCAAATTTAACCAGCAAGGTCAAACCGGTCAGCGTTCATCACCTTGTTCCAAGCAGCGATGAAATCGCGGATAAATTTGTCCTTATTGTCGTGCTGTGCGTAGATTTCGGCAATGGCGCGTAATTCTGAGTTCGAGCCAAAAACCAAATCAACGCGCGTCGCCGTGCGAACGATTTTGCCAGTTTTGCGGTCTTTGGCTTCATAGGTATTTTCGCCAGTCGGCGACCATGCAACACTCATATCAAGCAGCGTGGTGAACCATTCATTGCTCAATTTATTGGTATCCGTCCAAACGCCATGGCCGTCCGTGCTGATACCCAGCGCCCGTAAACCACCGACCAAAACGGTCATTTCGGCTGCTGTCAAGCCCAGCAACTGGGCTTTGTCGAGCAGCATTTCTTCCGGCGCGACATTTGCTGACATTGCTGGAGACGTTTTCACAAAATTACGGAAGCCATCGGCGACAGGCTCCAGCACATCAAAAGAGCCCGCATCGGTCTGCTCCGCCGTGGCATCGCCACGACCGGCCATGAAATCAACAGCCACACCAGCGGCCTGCTCAATCCCGACAGCACCAGCCAGCACAATCACATCGGCCAGACTTGCCTTATTGTCTGAAGCAATGGCTTCCAACACACCCAGCACCCGTGCCAGCTGTTGCGGCTTATTGGCTGGCCAATCTTTTTGCGGCGCCAGACGCACCCGCGCGCCATTGGCACCGCCGCGCATATCCGACCGACGATAAGTCGAGGCTGCCGCCCAAGCGGTTTCAACCATTTCGGCAAGGCTCAGCCCACTTGCTTCAATGGCTTTTTTGACCGCTTTAACATTATAAGATGTTGACCCGACCGGTATTGGGTCTTGCCAAATAAGCTCTTCTTTCGGCACTTCCGGCCCAAGATAGCGGCATTTAGGCCCCATATCACGATGCAGCAATTTGAACCAAGCACGCGCAAAGGCGTCAGCAAAATATTTCGGCTCCTTATGGAATTTTTCGGAGATTTTGCGATAGTCGGGATCCTTGATAAGCGCGATATCGGCCGTGGTCATCATCAACGTCACCTTCTCGCCCGAACCATCCACTTGCGGAGCCATATCGGCCTCAGCAACATTAACCGGTTGCCAAATATGCGCACCGGCCGGGCTTTTGGTCACTTCCCACTCATATTTGAACAGCAACTCAAAATAACCATTGTCCCATTTTGTCGGATTGGACGTCCACGGGCCTTCCAACCCACTGGTAATGGTATCCTTACCCTTGCCGGAGGCGTGGCTGCTCACCCAGCCAAAGCCCATATTCTCAAGCGATGCCGCTTCCGGCTCGGCACCCACCAGTGCTTCGTCACCGGCACCATGCGCCTTGCCGAAAGTATGACCCCCGGCCACCAGTGCGACAGTTTCCTCATCATTCATCGCCATGCGGGAAAAAGTTTCACGCACATCCTCGGCGCTCAAAAGCGGGTCAGGATTGCCGTTCGGCCCCTGCGGATTGACATAAATCAAACCCATTTGCACCGCGCCCAAGGGTGACTGCAATGACTGGCGCGTGTTTTCATAGCGTGTATCGCCCAGCCATTCGCTTTCAGCACCCCAATAAACATCCTCTTCCGCATGCCAGATATCACAGCGGCCGCCGCCAAAACCTAAGATTTTACCGCCCATGGATTCAATCGCCACATTGCCAGCCAAAAGCAATAAGTCAGCCCAAGAAATCGCATTGCCGTATTTTTGCTTAATCGGCCATAAAAGTCGGCGCGCCTTGTCGAGATTACCGTTATCAGGCCAAGAATTAAGCGGCGCAAAACGCTGATTGCCATTGCCGCCGCCACCACGCCCGTCGCCGGTGCGATATGTGCCAGCAGCATGCCATGCCATACGAATGAAAAGCGGGCCATAATGGCCATAATCAGCCGGCCACCAATCTTGTGAATCGGTCATCAGTGCCGTCATATCTTTTTTCAGTGCTTTATAATCGAGTTTTTTGAACGCCGCGCGATAGTCAAAGCCTTCGTCAAGCGGGTTTGATTTGCTGTCGTGCTGGCGAAGAATACTCAAATTGAGCTGGTTCGGCCACCAGTCCTGATTTGACGTGCCTGTCGTTTTATTACTGGTCAGTGCACCATGCATGACCGGACATTTTGGAGCATCCATAATTTTGCCTCCTCTTCGTCCCTATTTGGAGTTTAAATATGGGTTATGAGGTAAACCCGCATTTGAAAAATAAGCCGTCTGCATGGCATCTGTCAAGATTTTATGGGGCTTTCTCCATTATCAAGCTTGTGTTAGCGTATGACCCAATTTGAGAGGTTATCATTCACGATGGTTCAAAATGGCTCGAAAAAAATCTTATAGTTATGATGAATTGCTGTTAAGCGCAGACGGCAAATTATTGGCAGCCGACAGTGCGCGCCTACCGGCACCGCCTATGTTGATGTTTGACCGCATCACGCAAATAGATGAAACGGGCGGGGCTTATAATAAAGGCGCGATACACGCTGAGCTCGACATCAAGCCGGATTTGTGGTTTTTCGACTGCCATTTTCATGACGACCCGGTGATGCCCGGGTGTTTGGGACTGGACGCCATGTGGCAATTGATAGGGTTTTATCTGACCTGGCTTGGTAATTCCGGCCATGGACGTGCGCTGGGGGTGGGGCAAGTAAAATTCACCGGTCAGGTGCAACCCGATGTGAAGCTGGTGCGCTATGAAATCAACATGCGACGCGTGATGACTGGCAATTTGATTCTCGGTGTCGGCAATGGGCGTTTATTTGCCGATGACGAGCTGGTTTACGAGACCGAGAGTTTGCGGGTCGGTGTTTTTCGTGCAGACCAACTTTAACGGATAAAGGAAAAAAATGAGACGTGTCGCCATTACCGGCCTGGGTATTATATCGTGTCTTGGCAATAATGCGCAGGAGGTATCTGCCGCGCTGGCAGAAGGGCGTTCGGGCATCAGCCGGGCGGAGGATTATGCCGAGCTTGGCTTTCGCTGTCAGGTGGCCGGTCAACCGGCGGTTGACGTTGAGGCGTTGGTAGACAAGCGTGTGCGTCGGTTTATGGGCGATGGGGCGGCGTGGAATCATATTGCCATGCAGCAAGCGATTGCCGATGCCGGTCTTGAGCAGGATACGATTTCGCATCCGATGACGGGGTTGATTATGGGGTCTGGCGGTCCATCCACCAAGGCGCTGATTGCCGCCGCCGACATCACGCGCAATGCCGGGCCCAAGCGTGTCGGACCGTTTGCCGTAACCAAAGCCATGTCGTCGACCAATTCGGCAACACTTGCCACGCCGTTCGGCATTAAAGGGGTTAACTATTCGATTAGTTCGGCGTGTGCCACATCGACCCATTGCATTGGCAATGCGGCGGAGATGATTCAATGGGGCAAGCAGGATGTGATGTTTGCCGGTGGCGGCGAGGAGTTGGACTGGGCACTTTCGGTTTTGTTTGACGCCATGGGGGCGATGTCGTCGAGCTATAATGACACACCGGCCACGGCCAGCCGCGCCTATGACAAAAACCGCGATGGTTTTGTGATTGCCGGCGGTGCCGGTGTGCTGGTGCTTGAGGAGATGTCGCGGGCGCAAAAACGCGGGGCAAAAATTTATGCCGAGATTGTTGGCTATGGGGCCACCTCGGACGGGCATGACATGGTGCAGCCATCGGGCGAGGGGGCGGTGCGGTGCATGCAAATGGCGATGGACGGTCTTGACGCGCCGGTAGACTATATCAACCCGCACGCCACCTCGACGCCGGTGGGGGATATTAAGGAAATTGAAGCACTGCGTGCGGTTTTTGGTGACGGCAAAACTTGCCCACCGCTGTCGGCGACCAAGAGTTTGAGCGGTCATTCGCTTGGCGCGGCGGGGGTTCAGGAGGCGATTTATTGCCTATTGATGATGCAGGGCGATTTCATCGCCGCCTCGGCGCATATTGAGGAACTTGACCCTGATTTTGCCGATATGCCGATTGTGCAAACCCGCCGCGACAATGCCGGTCTTAATGTTGTGATGTCGAATAGTTTCGGCTTTGGCGGCACCAATGGCACGCTAGTCATGAAGCGGGTTTAGGCTGGAACAGCCAACTTTATCTATTGGCAGTGGTATAGTCGCATGTCACCAAATTGCTGATATTCAACTTGCTCCCCCGTGCGGTTCACCTTAAAGATGACAATAGGAGTGCGTGGTAAACGGGGGCTAAGTCATGGAAAATCAGACCTCTATTACGCGTGAGGCATTCACGAATTCTGTCTCAAAATCCGAAGAGGCCGGTAAGGCAAGCAAGGTTATATCGGCGCGCCCGTTTCTTAAATGGGTTGGTGGCAAACGCTCCATATTGTCGACTTTGCAATCCAGAATACCTGAAAATTATACCCATTATTACGAGCCCTTTTTAGGTGGTGGTGCATTATTTTTTGGCGGCCAGCCTACCAAAGCAGCATTGTCCGATATTGACACACATTTGATAACAGCATTTCTTGCCGTAAGAGATAATGTGGCAGATGTTATTAAAGTGCTGAAAATACATGCCCGTCATCACAATAAGGCTTATTACTTAAAACTACGAAAGACATTTTCCACAGAACCTGACCCCATAAAGAAGGCTGCTTTACTAATTTACTTGAACAAAACTTGTTACAACGGTTTACATCGCGTCAATCTGAAAGGAGAATTTAATGTTCCGATGGGGTCTTACGAAAACCCAACCATATTGGACGAAACGAATTTGCATCACGCATCACGTTCACTTCAAAAAACAACCATAAAACAGCAATCTTTTTCCAAAATACGCCCCAAAAATGGTGCTTTTTATTACTTAGACCCCCCATATCACAAAAAATATAACGCATATAGTGCCGGTGGCTTTGGTGATGAACAACATAAGACTTTGGCGAATCTGTGTCATGCTATTCACAATGCGGGCGGATATTTTATGCTTTCCAACTCCGATACGACCTTTATTCGTAAGCTTTATGAGAAATTCAAGATAGAGAATATAATGGCAGGGCGTTCTGTTTCTTGTAAATCTCATCAGCGAGGCCGATATAACGAACTTTTGATAAGAAATTATGGGTAACGGACAATTTCAAACATGTCAGCATGGGCATGAAATGCCCATTCAAGACATCCTTGGACTACCGGAATGCCAAGCACAGAAAGGGCGGCATAGATGTGCTGTTTGCGCTTACAATGAAGGTAAGGCGGTTGCTGAAGGACAAAGAGTCTTTGGAGAAGAGAGCGAAGAGTGTTCACACAATAAATACGCCCCTAAAAATATGCTCAACAGCTTGCCAATCAGTCAAGGCGGTCTTGAAAGGCATAAATGTGTCTATCACGCTTACCAGCTAGGTATTGCAAGCGTTATAGAAAAGTCTGTCGGGCATACAGATATTTTTGATGCAAGAACAAACATATTCGATATTGGCACCACAGAAAAAACGGTTATGGCAAAATCGCGTATCGGCCAAAACATATTTAGAAACAAGTTAATGTCTTATTGGCAGAAAACTTGTCCTCTAACAGGTATCGCGGATTCAAAACTTTTGCGGGCTTCACATATAAAACCTTGGGCTAAATGCGAGACCAACCCAGAACGACTTGATGTATTTAACGGTCTGTTACTCTCGTCATTATGGGATGCGGCATTTGATAGCGGCTTGGTAAGTTTTGCTGATAATGGTCAAGTTCTGACAGCAAACAATTTGTCAACCAAAGCAAGAATTACCCTTAATATAGAAAGCGTAATTCCTTTGGAACTGTCTGATAAGCACTTGCCGACAATCGCATGGCATCGTGAGAATAAATTCTTGGGATAAAGACCGCTTCAAATCTGCTATCTTCTTCACATTGACATTTGAAGGAAGGCAAAACAATGGAGAATTACTTAGTAAAAAAAGTCACCGATGGGCAAACTGCCGAAGTCAGCCCGGAATGGGTATGGGCCGGGCGGTTCGGCAATCGCATTCGCATTATTGCGCTTGATGCGCCCGAAGACTGGACGCATTTGAGCAAAACGGCAAAAGCCGAACTGCACGCAAATATAGAAAACAAATCCGTATTGCTTAACCCCCTTGCAGTTGACATACACGGACGACTTCTCGCCACTTATTCCATCGCCGAGACATAAAAGCAGTTCTCCCCGTCCTTCTTTTTTCGACTTGCAAATAACCTCGAATGTGATACATTTGAGGCATACACAATTATGTGACACCATGCATCTATTCTTATCTTATCGCAGAAATAGCTATCGTTTATGAGCAAAACTGAGCAAATTCGTATTCGGATTGAACCCGAAATTAAACAAGAAGCTGGGCAAATTCTCGCCGCTTTGGGGCTGTCGCTGTCTGACGCCGTGTCGCTCTATATGCGCCAGATTATCACACAACGTGGCCTGCCATTTGATGTGCGCTTGCCCAATGCAGAAACCCGCGCCGCTATGGACGCGCTCGACAGAGGAGAAGGAATTGAAACAAGTTTTGAAGACCTTAACGCCTTCGTTGACAGCCTAAAGTGACAAAGCGTCTCAACGAAGAAAAGAAATTTCGTCGTGATTTAAAAAAATGTTCAAAACGCCAATATGACCTTGAGCTTATACAACGCGCCTTCAAAATGTTACAAGAAGGGCAGACCTTTCCTCGAAATATGAAACCGCATAAGCTGAAAGGCAAGTATGCTGGTTGGTGGGAGTGCCATATCGCATCCGATTGGTTACTGATTTATCGGGTAGACGACGACACGGTTTACCTCGCCCGAACCGGCACACATGCCGCTTTATTTGAATAAAATTTGACAAGCGACCGCCGCGCGGCATCCCTC
>CAYQFO010000022.1:0-1113 GCA_964416815.1 uncultured Rhodobiaceae bacterium
CAGATTATGTTCTGGGTCTTTGCCGCGCTGATGGGGCTATCGCTGTCTTATGTGTTGCTGGTTTTCACCGGCACATCCGTGGTGCGCACTTTGCTGGTGACGGCCGGTGCTTTTGGTAGTCTCAGCCTTTACGGCTACACCACCAAACGCGATTTGGGGCCGATGGGCGCATTCTTGTTTATGGGGCTGATTGGCATTATTCTGGCCTCGGTGGTCAATCTTTTTGTTGCCAGCTCGGCACTGCATCTTACCATTTCGGTCATTGGTGTGCTGATTTTTGCCGGTCTGACGGCCTATGACACACAAGAGATTAAGCGCATTTACTTTGCTGGTGACAGCCGTGAGATAGCCGAAAAGAAAGCTGTTATGGGTGCGTTGCGGCTTTATCTTGATTTCATCAACCTGTTTATTTTGCTGTTGCAGTTTATGGGCAATCGCGAATAGGTGAGCTGAAAGCGATTAAGAATTTTGAGCTGGTTCGCGATATTCTCGTGAACCGGTTTTCAGTTGACCGCTTTAAGATGGCGGTGGGGAAAAAAATTCATCAGCGCGGCCAGATGATGACCCCGGCGCAAAATTTGTCCGTCCATGCCGCGTAACACATATTGCCCTTGCTTGCGGCGCAGAGCCGGAATTTTGTCGATACGATAAAGCGGCACTTCGCTGCTATGGCGAAAAATGGCAAAACAGGCCGCTTCGCGTCCGTCATTCAGCGCATAATCGCGCCAGCGTCCGGCGGCCACTTCACGGCCATAGACGCGCATCAAATGGGTCAGTTCGTCGCGTGTCCACATGACACGAGGGGGAGATATTCGGCGTAATCGGCGTCCGCGTTCATGCGCATTGGCGCTAACAATCAAAAGTTTCGGGGTTAACGGTTTCGGCTTGGCCATACCCCATGGTGGCCTGTCTGGTGCGCGAATGCAAGTTTTCCACTGCCCCGAAATGGTCTCATTTTCGCCCTGATGGTGACACACTGGCCGCGCATAAAACGATTGCTAGCAGCTTAGGCCCGGTGCGAATCGTTTCTCCTCCCTAGATACGCACCGGGCCGCATATTGAGTTGGGGTGTTGGCGTCACTTGTGACTTTTGTCTTGTTACTTTCATCTTGT
>CAYQFO010000022.1:1213-14126 GCA_964416815.1 uncultured Rhodobiaceae bacterium
TCTTGTTACTTTCATCTTGTCATAGGTCTGTCGGTCGCTTAAATGATGGGCATGATTGAGGTTTTACAATTGGTCAAAAAATTCGGCGATTTCACTGCCGTCGATAATTTGTCCTTTGAGGTGATGCGTGGCGAAGTGCTGGGGTTTTTGGGGCCGAACGGCGCTGGCAAGTCGACCAGCATGAAAATGATTACCGGCTTTTTACGCCCGACTGCTGGCACAGCACACATTTGCGGGATTGATATTTGCGCCGACCCGCACACGGCGCAAGCTCGTTTCGGCTATTTGCCGGAAGGTGCTCCGGCTTGGCCTGATATGACGCCGCGCAAATTTTTGCAATTTATCACCGATATTCGTGGACTTGATAAAATAGCGGCGCACACGGCACGCGCACACGCCATTGAGCTGACCGAATTGCACGGCGTGCTTGACCAGCCCATTGATACTTTGTCAAAAGGCTATCGCCGTCGTGTCGGGCTGGCGCAAGCCATCATCCATGACCCTGACGTGTTGATTATGGATGAGCCGACCGATGGGCTTGACCCCAATCAGAAATTTCAGGTGCGCCGCGCCATTCAGGATATGGCGAGCGATAAGGCGATTATTATTTCCACGCATATTTTGGAAGAAGTTGAGGCGGTATGTTCACGCGCCTTGATTATTGATTGCGGACGCATTGTTGCCGAAGGCACGCCGTCAGAATTGGCGTCGCGCTCGCGTTTTGCCGGTGCCGTGTTGCTGGTGGTGGACACCGCCACGGCTGATAAGGTAACGGCGTCCATGCCGCCGCATATGAAAATGGAACAAGAGAGGCGCGGGGATGAAACGCGATTTTCAATTTTTGCCGAAACCAAAGAGCCATCGGCATTATTGCAACAAGTGCAAGGGCTGGCAGCAGACCATGGCTGGCCGGTGCGGGCATTGGCCTTGGAAACCGGACGCCTCGATGATGTCTTCGGCCAACTGACCGGCAAACCGCGCCCGCAGGATGAAAAAGGCGAAGAGGCCGTGGCATGAGCCAACTCATAACCGTCACAAAGCGCGAATTTGTCGGCTATTTTGCGACGCCATTGGCACTTGTTTTTATCATTGTGTTTTTACTGGCGAATGGTTTGGCAACTTTTTATCTGGGGCGCTATTTTGCGGCCGGACAGGCCGACCTTGGCCGTTTTTTCATGTTCCATCCATGGCTTTATTTGTTTTTTATGCCAGCTATTTCCATGCGGCTCTGGGCCGAAGAACGTCGCAATGGGTCAATTGAATTATTGCTTACCCTGCCGGTGCCGCTATGGGTGATTATTGCCGGTAAATATCTGGCAGCACTAGGTTTTTCGGCACTGGCACTGGCGTTGACATTTCCCATTTGGCTGACGGTCAACTATCTGGGGGTGCCGGATAATGGTGTTATTGCCGCTGGTTATTTGGGCAGTGTGTTGTTGGCCGGAGGCTATTTGGCGATAGGCTCGTGCCTGTCGGCATTGACCCGCAATCAGGTGATTGCCTTTGTTGTTTCCGTGGTTGTCTGTTTTTTGTTCACCGTGTCGGGCGCCCCCTTGGTGATTGAATTATTACAGGGCTTTGTGCCGCAAACATTGATTGACACATTGGCCGGTTTTAGCCTGTTGACGCATTTTCGCGCGATTGCGGCAGGGGTGATAGATGTGCGCGATATGGTGTTTTTCGTCAGCCTGATTGGTGTGTTTCTGGTGGCCACGATTATTGTGGTTGATTGGAAAAAAGCCGAGGGTGCATAAGCTATCATGAGATATTTTGATCGCTTGCGAGGATTATATCATCGCCAGCCGCATATGGTGGGGTTGGCGCTGTTATTGGTGATTTTTGTATTCATCAATATGTTTGCGACCATCAGCCTGCGCACCGTGCGGTTGGATTTAACCGAAAAAGGCTTGTTCACATTAAGTGTCGGCAGCAAAAACATACTGACCCGTCTTGTCGAGCCGGTGACATTGAAATTTTATTATTCACAAGGCTTGGCTGCCGGGCAGCCATCAGTGCATATTTATGCACAAAGTGTGCGCGATATGCTGGAAGAAATGGCGATGTATGCCAATGGCAACTTACGCTTGCAGATTATTGATCCGGCGCCGTTTTCTGAAGCCGAAGACCAAGCCGTTGAGCAGGGTTTGGTGGCGCGTCCGGTCGCTGAGGGTGAGGCGATTTATTTTGGCCTTGTTGGCACCAATCTGGTTGATAATGTTGAAATCATTCCTTATTTCGCCGCAGAGCGTGAGCAATATCTGGAATATGATTTAGCGCGGGTGATTTACAATTTATCGCAACCGACCAAACCAGTGCTGGGTGTTATATCAAATCTGCCGCTTGATACTGGCATTGGTGGTGTGTTGTCGGCGATGCGTGGCCGGTCGCAACCCTTTCTGATTTATACCGAGTTGACCGACCGTTTTGATGTGCAGTTCATTGACCCGCAAGCTGTATCAATACCGAAAAAGATTGATGTGCTGTTGCTGGCGCATCCGCGACCTTTGACGGATTTTCAAGCCTATGGTGTGGATCAATTTGTTATGCGCGGCGGGCGTGTGATTGCTTTTATTGACCCGCAATCTGAAGTCAGTCTGACGGCGGGCGCAGACGGGCAGCCATTGAAAGGATTTCGTGAGCAATCCAATCTACCGAAATTGATGGCGCAATGGGGTGTGCGCATGGATGACAAATTGATCGTGGCTGACCGCACCCGCGCCCAACGTGTCGCCACTGGTCGCGATGTCCGCCGTGCGTTGGCCGATTATATTTTGTGGATGGCACTGGGCGTCGATGAAATGAATGGCGATGATTTGGTCACGGCCAATATCGACCGACTTAATCTGGGGACGGTAGGTGCTTTACAGCGCCTTGAAAAGGCAACCACAAATTTCACGCCGCTGGTGACCTCTTCCGATGATGCCATGGTGATGGGGCGCGATTATGTGTTGAGCGCACCGACACCGGATGCGCTTTTGCGTGCGTTTCACGCCACGGGTGAGCGTTATGTCATTGCCGCGCGCTTGACCGGTTTGGTGGCCAGTGCCTTTGCCGCCCCGCCTGCGACGCCAAATGCCAAGGGCGAGCGGGCCGAGAGCACCCAACATATCGACAAAGTTGCGGCGGCTCAGATTATTGTTTTTGCCGACAGTGATTTTTTTGACGACCGATTTTGGGTCAGCGAGCAGACTTATTTGGGGCAACGGTTTGGTGTTCCGATTGCCGATAATAGCAAATTTTTGTTGAATGCAGTGGAGCATATGATGGGGTCGGGTGATTTGATAGGTTTGCGCGGGCGCGAGCGTGTGGCGCGCCCTTTTGTGCGCGTGGAAGCCTTGCGCCGTGCTGCCGAGGCCGATTATTTGGTTGAGGAAGAAAATTTGATTGCCCGCATTGAAGCCGTACAGGCCGAATTGGACGGGCTGGAACGCAGCCAGGCGCCGCCGACTGATGCTGCGGCGGTGGCGCGGCAATATCGGCAAGAATTGGTGCGTGCGCGTAAGGCATTGCGCCGCGTGCAGGGTGATTTACGCCGCGATATTGATGCGCTGGGTGCGTGGGTGATGTGGGTCAATATCTTGTTGATGCCGGTGGTTGTGGCGGGGCTGGCATTATTGCGCGGGTGGCACCAACGCCGTCGGCGTCTGGCGACGCAAAAAGCCGGTGGATTGCTACGCGAGGAGATTGGCTGATGGATGTCATGCGTCTGTTGGCTCCGCTTTCTGCAATAGCTGCCATCAGCCTATTGCTGGCTTTGGTTGCTGGTCTGACTGCGCGACCGGTCAATGTGGTAAAATCGCCGCAGACGCTGATTGAAGGGCTTGGCGCACAATTGGGTCGCGCCACCCGCCTTGAAGTCACGCATGGGCTGGGTCTGTCGGGCAGTCGCACATTCAGCTTCAAACGGCAGAGTGGGCAGGAAGCCGGGCAATGGCTGTTTGAGCAGCGTGATAATTATCCGGCACATCAAGAATTGGTGACCGAAACCCTGCTGGCTCTGGCCAGTTTGCAATTACTGGAAGCGCGCACGGCGCGCGCCGACTGGCATCGTGCCTTGGGGCTGGTGGTGCCGGAAGATTTGGGCAAGGCCATTCGCTTTCGGGTGCTCGATGATGAGGGGCGCGAATTGGCCGCTATGTTGCTGGGGGGCGAAGAAAAAAGTGAAGCCGAGGCCAAACAGCGAAGCAAGAGTTTTGGGCCAGTTTTGCGTAATTTTTATGTCCGGCGTGAAGGTGAAAACCAAAGCTGGGTGGCGCGTGGGCGGTTGCCGCGCAATCGCCAAGCGGCGGCTTGGTTATCGCCTGATTTGCCGCGTGGGCCGCGCGTGAGCGTGCAGCAGATTGCATTTAACGGCAGACGTTTTGCTATAGCCAAAGCCGGGCAGGCTTGGCTTGAGCGGTTTTACAATTTGCGCCCCGAAGATGTAACCGGGCGCACGGCGATTGACGTTGCGACTGGCAAAAAATTTATTTTGCACTATCAAGACGCATTAACCATTGAGTATACGGTGGTCGGCGCCGGCACGGTGATTTGGCTGGTCGCTGTCGCAAAAGGGCCGGAGGCGAAAAAAATAAACCAAAGATTTGCCAATTATGCGTTTCGGTTTCCGGCCTCGGCAGCACCGATTTTGTTTCCCGATGCGGCCTATTTTGGTGGCTGAGTAGGCTGCCATGCGGCGGCGGCGTCTTGTCCGGCTTGCCTTTGTTTGGGGGTGAGAAATATTTCCAGTTTTTTAACTTTACTTTGTGCCCTTTCAACCCCTTGTGCGGCAGCCAATAAATACCATTTATAGGCATCTTCTTCACTTTGTAGCACGCCGTGTCCCTCGGCATACATCGTTCCAAGGCGATATTGCGCTAAAGCTTCGCCCTTTGCCGCGGCTTGGTGAAACCATTTTGCGGCCTGTTTGTCGTTTTTTGGTATGCCGCGCCCCTCAGCAAGCAAAACGCCAAGATTGGCTTGTGCCGTAACCATTCCTTGTTCGGCAGCTTGGCGATACCATTTTACAGCTTCTGCATCATCTTTCTCCACGCCGTGTCCCTTGAAATATATTTTTCCAAGATGATACTGCGCCTCGGCGACACCCTGTTCGGCGGCTTTGCGCCACCATTTTGCGGCTTCTGTGGCATCTTCTTTGATGGTGTCATACATGCTGGCAAGACGCTTTTGTGCCTCGGCATTTCCCTGTTCGGCAGCTTGGCGATACCATGCCATCGCTTCTGTATCATCTTGCTCCACGCCGCGCCCTTCGGCATATATGGTGCCAAGACGATATTGTGCGGCAACGTCGCCCTGTTCGGCGGCTTGGCGATACCATGCCGCCGCTTGCATATCATCTTGCGCCACACCGCGCCCTTCGGCATATATGGTGCCAAGATGATATAGTGCGGTGACATATTCCTGCTCGGCGGCTTGGTGATACCATGCCACCGCTTTTGTATCATCTTGCGCCACGCCGCGCCCTTCAGCATATAAGGTGCCAAGACGATATTGTGCGGCGGCATCCTCCTGCTCGGCGGCTTGGCGATACCATTTTACGGCGGCTTCGTAATTTTGTTCGGTTTCTGCTGCCTGACCGCGTTTATAATAGGGGTGCGGCCCAAGGCAACCAGTCAGAGCCAGCACTGGCAACAGCAATAAAATTATTTTTTGCACATCCCCCTCCGTTTGTTTTTCTTGTAGGGTGTTGACGGCGGATTAAGCTGTCAGTCGGCGCAACACATATTGCAAAATGCCTCCATTGAGGAAATAGTCAACCTCGTCGGCCGTATCAATGCGACTTTGTAGCGGCACGATGCGTGATTTGCCGCCCTTATCGGTAATGACCATTTTATATTTGCGACGCGGGCGAATTTTGCCGTCCAGCCCTTGAAGGTGAACGATTTCCGTGCCGTCCAGTTTCAGCCTGGCCCATGTGTCTTTGCCGGTGAACTGAAGCGGGGCAACGCCCATGCCGACCAGATTGGAACGATGAATGCGCTCAAAGCTTTCGGCAATCACGGCGCGTACGCCGAGTAAGCGCGTGCCTTTGGCGGCCCAGTCGCGGCTGGAACCGGTGCCGTATTCCTTGCCGGCAAAGACCACAAGCGGCACGCCTTTTTTCTGATAAGCCATGGCTGCATCGTAAATTGACATGAAGTTGCCCGAAGGCTGATGCTTGGTAAAGCCGCCTTCTGTCCCCGGTGCCATGGCATTGCGAATACGGATATTGGCAAATGTGCCGCGCATCATCACCTCATGATTGCCGCGCCGCGAGCCGTAAGAATTAAAGTTAATCGGCTTCACCTTATGGCGGCCAAGATATTTCCCCGCCGGACTGTCGGCCTTAATGGAGCCTGCCGGTGAAATATGGTCGGTGGTAATGCTGTCACCCAAAAGAGCCAGAATACGCGCATTCTTAATCGCTGTCAGTGCCGCCGGTTTCCCCGACAGGCCGTCAAAGAAAGTCGGTTTTTGCACATAGGTTGATTTGGCATCCCACTTAAAAGTCAGGCCGGTTTGCGGTTTGACCTTTTTCCAACCAGCGTCGCCGTTAAATACGTTTTTATAGCGGGCTTTGAACATGGCTGGTGTGACGCAAGCGCGGACGCTTTCGGCAATTTCCTGATTGCTCGGCCAGATGTCTTTCAGATAGACCGGGGCACCCTTTTTGTCTGTGCCAAGCGGGTCGGTTGCTAGATTGATGTTGACCGACCCGGCAATCGCATAAGCCACGACCAGCATGGGTGAGGCCAGATAATTGGCGCGCACATCCGGGCTGATACGCCCTTCAAAATTGCGATTGCCCGACAAAACCGCAGCCGCCACCAGCCGGTTTTTATTGATGGCTTGCGCAATCGGTGCCTCAAGCGGGCCGGAATTGCCGATACAAGTGGTGCAGCCATAGCCGGCAAGATTAAAGCCCAGCGCATCCAGTGGTTTTTGCAAGCCTGATTTGGCCAGATAATCGGTCACCACTTGCGAGCCGGGCGCCAGCGAGGTTTTGACCCATGGCTTAACACCAAGCCCCAGCTTGAGCGCATTGCGGGCGACAAGGCCTGCCCCCAGCATAACGCTTGGATTGGACGTATTGGTGCATGAGGTAATTGCTGCTATCACCACATCGCCATGGCCGATGTCGAATTTTTTACCCTTAACGGCGATGCGTTTTTTGGTTTGCTTTGCTTTAACCCCCTCATCTTTCAGCGCGGTTTTGAATTTCTCGGGCATATTTTGCAACAGCACGCGGTCTTGCGGGCGTTTTGGGCCGGCCAGACTTGGTGCGACTTTCGATAGATCAAGTGCCAATGTCGAGGTGAACACTGGCTCTGGCGCACCTTTCATACGAAACATGCCCTGCGCTTTGGCATATTTTTCGACCAGCTCAATGCGTGCCTGCTGACGTCCTGTGGCTTTCAGATAGGCCAGCGTATCATTATCAATCGGAAAAAACCCGCATGTAGCACCATATTCGGGTGCCATATTGGCAATGGTGGCTTGGTCTTCCAGCGACAAATGGTTGAGGCCGGGGCCGTAAAATTCAACAAATTTACCGACCACGCCTTTTTTGCGCAGCATTTCCACAATGGTCAATACAAGGTCGGTGGCGGTCGTGCCTTCGCGCAGCTTACCGGCCAATTTGAAGCCGATAACTTCCGGCAACAGCATGGAAACCGGCTGGCCGAGCATGGCGGCTTCGGCCTCAATACCGCCGACACCCCAGCCCAAAACGGCCAGACCATTGACCATCGTGGTATGGCTGTCAGTGCCGACCAGCGTGTCGGGATAGGCGAGTTCAACCATTTTGCCGTTTTGGCGTTGCTTTTTTGTCCACACGGTTTGCGCCAAATGCTCAAGATTGACCTGATGACAAATGCCAGTGCCGGGCGGCACGACGCGGAAGTTCTGAAAAGCCTGCGCCCCCCAGCGCAAAAACTTGTAACGCTCGCCATTGCGCTGATATTCCAGTGCCACATTTTGTTTCAGGGCATTTTTGGTGCCGAATTTGTCAACCATGACCGAATGGTCAATGACCAAATCAACCGGTGTTAGCGGGTTGATTTTATTCGGGTCGCCGCCAATGCTTTGCATAGCATTGCGCATGGTGGCCAAATCAACCACGGCGGGAACACCGGTAAAATCTTGCATCAGCACCCGCGCCGGACGATAGGCAATCTCGCGGGTGGATTTGCGTTTTTTCAGCCAGCCCTGCACGGCTTTAATGTCGTCTCTGGTGACGGTTTGGCCGTCTTCGTGGCGTAACAAATTTTCCAGCAACACTTTCATCGAATTGGGCAATTTTGAAATACCCTTCAAGCCATTTTTTTCGGCTTCTTTCAGGCTGAAATAAGCATAAGTTTTTTTGCCGACTTTTAATGTTTTGCGGGCTTTGAAGCTGTTCGGATGGGACATCATTTTGGCCTTTTGAGGTTTGACCTTTTGGGTTTTGGCTTTTTTGCGTTGCGGCATGAGGCGCTCCTTGCGATAGTCGCGGTTGGTTTCTAGCATAATTAAAAAGGCATATCGCATTATAATGAGTTCCAACGCAAACACAAAGCTTCGGTCATGAAAAATGCTGCAAAAATTCTTGCGTTGGGTTTGGCGACCAGTGAACTCACTCCCGCGACGTATCTGGCTCTGCAAAATATCGCGGTTAATCGCGGCGCACGACCGGTTTTGCGGGGACTCAATTTGCAGGTGAAAGCCAGTGAAGCGTGGGCTGTTACTGGCGCGAATGGAGCCGGTAAAAGCACTTTGCTACGTCTGCTCGCTGGTCTGGTGTCGCCAATAGCGGGGTCTTATAAAATTGCTGAATACGACCATCCGGCACAGGCGTGTCATTATTTAGGGCATTTGGATGGGTTGAAAAATGCGCGCATATTGGGCGAGGAAATTGCTTATCAAGCCGCGCTTTACCATGCGCCGTCGCCCGATAGGGGTGCCCTTTTGGTCACGCTGGGGCTGCCTATCCATGCTGATATGCCAGTCGGTGATTTATCGGCCGGGCAACGCCGACGCCTCACTTTTGCGCGATTGCTGCTGGCACCGCGTCCGCTTTGGTTGCTTGACGAACCGCTCACCGGGCTTGATGGGGAGGGGCGCATATTGGTTGAGCGACTGGTAGAGGCGCATATTGCGCGCGGTGGCATGGTGGTCGCCGCCGCCCACGAAACCCTCGCCTTCGCCGACCACACGCTAACGCTGGAGAGCCTATGACAACGACTTTCCTTGCGCTGATGCGCGAACAGGCGCGGTTGAGTCTGCGCGGCGGGCATATTTTGCTGGCTGTCAGTTTTTTGCTGATTGCGGTGACGTTATTGCCGCTCGGCATTGGCCCGCAATCGGCATTGTTGCAAAAACTGGCACCCGGCCTCATTTGGGTGGCCTTGTTGATGGCGGTTCTTTTGTCGCTTGACCGATTGTTTCAGGCCGACAGTGAAGATGGGCATTTTGACCAGCTTGTCGGCCTGTCGCTGCCGCTGGAATTTGTTGTGCTGGCCAAGCTGAGTGGTCATTTTCTGGCGATTATGGTGCCATTGCTGCTCAGCGTGCCGGTGGCTGGGTTTTTGCTCAATCTGGCACCGGCAGCATTTTTGCCGTTAATGGTGTCGCTGCTGGTGGGCGCACCTGCCCTGATTTGTTTGGGCGGCATTGGCGCAGCGCTGGCCGCCAGTGTGCCACGCGCCGCCATGCTGACGGTTTTGTTGGTGATGCCGCTCTATGTGCCGATAATCATTTTCGGGGTTGGCATATCGGCGCGTGCGCTTTGCGCCACCCCGACGATAACTGGCCTCACCATAATGATGCTGATAAGTCTGGCGGCTTTACTTTTGACACCAGTGGCGGCCGCGGCCGCTTTGCGTGCCGCCCTGCGGTAACGATTTTGACACAAGAGAAAAGACACATTAGGTAAGGTATATGTTGAAAAATCTGTCGGCTTTTTATGCCAATCCGCAGCGTTTTATGGCACTGGCGCAAATATTGCAGGCGCCCCTCTGGGCGACGGCGTTTATGGTGCTGGCCTATGGGCTGTTTCGGGTGAGCGGTGTGCCGGAAGATTACCAGCAAGGTGCCACCATACGGATTATGTTTGTCCATGTGCCATCGGCGTGGATGGCACTGTTCGGCTATAGTTTTATGTTCTTTGCCAGTGTTACGGCGTTGATTTTTCGCCATCCCTTGGGGCATGTGGCGGCGCGCGGCGCAGCACCCGTGGGCGCGGTGTTCACGCTGATTGCGCTGATAACTGGTGCGCTTTGGGGGCAGCCTATGTGGGGCACATGGTGGGTGTGGGATGCTCGTTTGACCTCAATGCTGGTGCTGTTTTTCACTTATCTCGGCTATATCGCGTTGTGGCAGGCGATAGCAGACCATTTACAGGCGGCACGCGCTGCCGCGATTCTGGCGATTGTCGGCTTCATCAATGTGCCAATCGTGAAATTTTCGGTTGATTGGTGGAACACGCTGCATCAACCGGCCAGTGTGTCGCGGTTTGCGCAACCAGCTTTGCATAGCGATTTTCTTTATCCGCTTTTGATTATGGGGCTGGCCTTTATGCTTTTGTTTTTGGCACTGACGCTGACCCGCACACAAATGGAAGTGCTACGCCAACGCCTGCGCGTGCGAACGCAACGAGAAGGAAATACCCATGTATGAGAGCTATATCATCGCCAGCTATGCGGTGACATTCACCCTGTTGGGGGGGGTGGCGGGGTTTAGCTTTGTCGGATTGGTGCGTGTGCGCCGCGCTTTGGCGGCTTTTGAAAAGGCCAAGGCGTGAGCCGCCGGTTGGCTTTGCGTTGGGGCCCTCTGGTGGCGAGTGGCTTATTGTGTCTGGTGTTTCTGGCCGGTTTGTTGATGGATAATCCGCAACACCTGCCCAGCGCACTGGTGGGCAAAAAGGTGCCGGTTTTTTCCATACCGACGCTTGACGGGGCTGTGGACGGGCTGACGGCGCAAGACCTTGTCACTGGTCAACCGGTTATATTGAATGTCTGGGCGAGTTGGTGCGGGCCGTGTCGGGTCGAGCACCCGCATCTCATGCGATTGGCCAAAACCGGTGTGCCGATTTTCGGGCTGAACTATAAAGACACGTCTGCGGCGGCTGCGCGTTTTTTGGCTGTGTTGGGTAATCCTTACCAAAAAATCGGTGCCGACCGCAGTGGTCGGTCGGCCATTGACCTCGGCGTTTATGGCGTGCCGGAGAGTTTCGTGCTGGACGGGCAAGGCCGCATATTGATGCGCCATGCTGGCCCGCTTGACCAGCAAGTTCTGGCGCAGCATATTTTACCTATCTTAAGCAAGGAGGGCGGCGATGAGCTTCCGCGATAAATCTCGCGCCTATGAGCGTGAAATGTCTTTTAGCAAGCGGCTGCCGCATGATGATGCGATAAAGCGGGGCATTTGCGACCATTGTGGTTTGATAAATTATGTTAATCCGAAAATTATTGCTGGCGTGGTGGCGGTGTGGGAAGATAAAATTTTGATGTGTCGCCGCGCCATTGAGCCGCGTGCCGGTTTTTGGACGCTACCTGCCGGATTTATGGAGCAAGGCGAAACCGTGGCCGAAGGGGCTGCCCGCGAAGCCCGCGAGGAGGCGTGCGCCGAGGTTAAACCCGAGGCCCTGCTGGGTATATATAATGTGGCGCGTATCAGTCAGGTGCAGATTTTTTATCGGGCGCAACTTGTCTCGCCGGAGATTGGCGTCGGGCCGGAAAGCGCCGAAGTGGTACTGTTTGAGTGGGCTGATATTCCGTGGGATGCGCTTGCTTTTCCCAGCGTCTATTGGGCTTTGACGCATTATAATGAAATGCGTGGGCAGACGGGTTTTGCCCCCTTCAGCGAGCCGGATGATTGGAGTCAAACGCCCGGCTTTGAAGATTTGGCCAAGCGATATACCGAAAATGCCTAATGTGCAATCTGCCGCGCTTTGCAAAATGGAGATTGATTATTACTTCGGCGCATAGCGGGTGATGAGGGGTATTTGCGCCAGCATGAAAATAATGGTCAGTGGCAAAAAGCCGAAGACTTTGAAGGCCACCCACATATCGGTGCTTTGGGTGCGCCAAACCAACTCATTGAGCACTGCCAGAAACAGAAAAAACACCGCCCAGCGTGCGGTCAGTTTTCTCCAGCCAGTGTCGTTGAGCGGTAGCATGTCGCCCATCAGCAGCCGCAAATAAGATTGCCCGCGCACCAATCCATAGCTCAGCACAGCGGCGAACAGCGTATAAACCAATGTCGGCTTGATTTTGATGAATGTCTCGTTTTGTAAAATCAGCGTCAGCCCGCCAAACACAAACACAAAAACAGCCGACAAAAGCGTCATATTATTCGGGCGTTGGCCGCGTTGTAGGCTGGCGGCGATGGAGATAAGAAGCGCCAGCATAAATCCGCCAGTGGCGATAAAAAGTGCGTCTTCCTCCGGTCGCCCTAAAAGCCGTGCGCCGAAAAGATTGAGCAAGAAGAACACCATAAGCGGGGCAAAATCTTCGATAAATTTTCGTCCGGTCATAATGTCCCCCTATTCCCCGGCGCCGGTGAGAGCCATGGCGAAATCGCGGGCTTTGAAGGTTTGCAAATCTTCAACCTGTTCGCCAACGCCGATAAAATGCACCGGTAGGCCGAGTTTTATCGCCACTGGCACCAAGGCGCCGCCGCGTGCCGTGGTGTCTAGTTTGGTGATAATAAGACCGGTCACTTTGGCGGTCTCCATAAAGACCTCGGCCTGTTGCACGCCGTTTTGACCGATGGTGGCATCCATCACCAGCAATGTGGCGTGGGGGGCGGTGGCGTCCAGCTTGCCCAGCACGCGGATGATTTTGGCCAATTCCGCCATCAAATTATCATTATTTTGCAGGCGACCGGCGGTATCAACCAGCAGAATATCCGTGCCGGTGACGCGGGCTTTTTCCAATGCCTGAAAGGCGAGGGC
>CAYQFO010000023.1:0-1831 GCA_964416815.1 uncultured Rhodobiaceae bacterium
GCATTACTGGTGAATGTGTTGTCGGTGAGTGCGGCGATGGTCTTGCATGGGCTGATACAACTCACCTCCAATGGCTACCGCGCTTATTTGAACCGCAAAGATATTGACTGGAAAATCACTTCCCTTTTTGCCATCGGCGCGGCGGTAGCGTTGGCGTCCCTGTCGATGTTGGCCTATACGCCCGACCGCGCCACGGTGATGATTGCGCTCGGGGCGTTGCCCTTTATTGCCGCCGCCGTGCCGCAAGCATTGGCGCTGGATATTACCCGCCCCGGCATGGGCATCATGGCAGGCTTTGTGGTGGCTCTGACCAATTTGCTGGCCGGTGTGGGCGGGCCGTTATTGGATGTATTTTTTCAACGTGTGTCGCTGACCCGCCACCAAGTGGTCGCCACCAAGGCCGTTCAGCAGGCTTTCGCGCATTTGGTGAAAATTATTTTCTTTGGCGGGCTGGCCGCCACGGCGTCGGCCGATGACTGGCCTTCCCTATGGCTGTTGGCGGCCTGCCTCATCATGACGCTTATCGGCACCACATTGGGCAAGCGCGTGTTGGACGCCATGCAAGACGCAACTTTTTTCGCTTGGACGCAACGCATTATGTTGAGCGTCGGCGGCGTGCTGATAGTGCGCGGGCTTTATCTGATTTAGCAAAAAATAAAGGGCTACCGGTCGGGGCAGCCCTTTAAGATTTTGCGTCTGGCGTGCGGGCTACATCATGCCGCCCATACCCCCCATGCCGCCCATATCGGGCATAGCGGGTGCTGCGCCTTTCGGCTCCGGCTTGTCGGCCACCATGGCCTCGGTGGTAATCAACAGACCAGCCACAGAAGCGGCATTGCGTAGCGCGATAGTCACCACTTTGGCCGGGTCAACAATACCGGCAGCAATCAGGTCACAATAATTTTCATTCTGGGCGTCAAAGCCAATGCCATCGCCCGCCAGAATTGTAGCAACCACAATTGAACCTTCAACACCGGCATTCTCAGAAATCTGACGCACCGGTGCTTCCAAAGCGCGACGAACGATATTGATACCGGACTGAATCTCAGCATTATTATCGCTCAGCTTGTCAACCGCAGCGGCTGCCAGCAGCAATGCCGTACCGCCACCAGCGACAATACCGCTTTCAACGGCAGCGCGTGTGGCATTGAGCGCATCGTCCACGCGGTCTTTGCGTTCTTTGACTTCCACTTCGGTCGCCCCACCGACTTTCAGCACAGCAACACCGCCGACCAATTTGCCCAGACGCTCTTGCAGTTTTTCGCGGTCATAATCGGATGTGGTGTCTTCGATTTGTGTACGGATTTGAGTAATACGCGCCTCAATATCGGCCTTGGTGCCGACGCCGTCGACAATGGTCGTTTCGTCTTTGGTGATGTTGACGCGCTTGGACGTGCCCAACATGTCAAGCGTCACATTTTCCAGCTTGATGCCGAGGTCTTCCGACACAAGCTGACCGCCGGTTAAAATGGCGATGTCTTCCAGCATAGCTTTGCGACGGTCACCAAAGCCCGGTGCTTTGACGGCAGCAATTTTCAAACCGCCGCGCAATTTATTGACGACCAATGTCGCCAGTGCTTCACCTTCAATGTCTTCGGCGATAATCATCAATGGACGCCCGGCCTGCACCACGGCTTCCAAAATCGGTACCATGGATTGCAGATTGGACAATTTGGCCTCGTGTAACAGAATCAGCGGATCTTCCAACTCGGTGGTCATTTTATCGGCATTGGTGATGAAGTAAGGCGACAAGTAACCGCGGTCAAACTGCATGCCTTCTACGACTTCATGGTCGCTGTCGAGACCTTTGGCCTCCTCCACCGTAATGACG
>CAYQFO010000023.1:1841-13967 GCA_964416815.1 uncultured Rhodobiaceae bacterium
CTTCATTGCCGACTTTCTCCATGACTTCAGCAATCATATTGCCGATTTCGACTTCGCCATTGGCAGAAATTGTGCCGACTTGCGCTATCTCTTCATTCGATTGCACTTTTTTCGACTGCTTTTCGAGATTAGCCAGCGCAGCGCCAACAGCTTTATCAATGCCGCGTTTCAAATCCATCGGGTTCATACCGGCAGCAACCGCCTTATGACCTTCGCGGATAATGGCTTGTGATAATACGGTTGCCGTTGTGGTGCCGTCCCCAGCTTCATCATTGGTGCGCGCGGCGACTTCACGAAGCATTTGCGCACCCATATTTTCAAATTTCTCTTCCAGATCAATCTCCTTGGCAACCGTGACACCGTCTTTTGTGATGCGCGGTGCGCCGAAAGATTTATCCAACACAACATTGCGGCCTTTGGGGCCAAGCGTCACTTTTACCGCATCGGCCAGAATATCCACACCCTTGAGCAGTTTGTCCCGAGCTTCGGAACCGAAAATTACTTCTTTTGCCATTTCATATTCTCCTGTTCCAGCAAACGGGCTTAGTCAATAATGCCCAGAATATCACTTTCTTTCATGATGAGCAGTTCTTCGCCATCAATCGTTACTTCATTGCCCGACCATTTGCCGAACAAAACTTTGTCTTTCGCCTTGACGTCGAGCGGGGTTAATTTGCCGTCCTCGCCGCGCACACCGCTACCGGCAGCGACGACTTCGCCTTGCGAAGGCTTTTCTTGGGCAGTATCGGGAATAATGATGCCACCAGCCGTTTTGGTATCCTCATCAACACGGCGCACCAATACGCGGTCATGCAAAGGGCGAAACTTCATGGTCAATCTCCTCTTTGAGCATAAAATCCCGGATTTTCCGGGTATTCATTCGTTAAACGGCATTCCCAAACCGAGAACATCGCACTTGTCGTAAACGAGATAGGCATCACAGACGCGACTGTCAAGGGCAAGAGAGAATTTTTAGTATAAAATTCACGAAATAGCCAATTTACGAGATCGTCTGCCCGCCATCGATGACCATTTGTTGTCCGGTCATAAAGGCACCCCCCTCTGAGGCCAAAAATACGGCGGCACCTGCAATCTCATCCGGCATGCCGATACGCTTTAACGGCGTGGTGGAGGTGGATTGCTTGAGAATCTCCGGATTGTCCCACAAGGCTTGCGCAAAATAAGTTTTGATAAGCCCTGGCGCAATCGCATTGGCACGCACATTTTTATCGCCATGCTCGACGGCGATATTGCGCACAATCTGGAAATCGGCGGCTTTGGAAATCGAATATGTGCCAAGCACGGGCGACCCTTTCAGCCCGCCAATCGAGGAAATAATCACAATCGCGCCATCCTTGCGCGCCACCATTTCCGGTATCACCATATTGCACAGCCAATGATTGGATTTTACATTACTGCCCATGATTTTGTCGAACGCCGCATCCGGACAATCGGCCGCCGGACCAAAATAAGGGTTGATCGCCGCATTGCACACCAGAATGTCAATCTGCCCGAAATGCGCCCGCGATTGGTCAACCAGTTTTTGCAACTGCGCCTTGTCGCCGATATTGCACGCCACCGTAAAAGCGCGGCCTGGATATTGCTCATTGATTGAATTGGTAACTTCATCGCAAGCATCAGCCTTGCGACTGGACACCACCACATTGGCACCATGCTCGGCCATGCGGCGGGCAATCGCCTCGCCAATGCCGCGCGAGGCACCAGTAATCACGGCAGTTTTGCCGCTTAAATCAAAAAGTGTCATTTTTGTCTCCCTTAGATATAGCCGGACGCTAGCAAAAATTACCGTGCGTCAAAAGCCTTAATACGAGCCATGGCCGCTTGACGCGTTCCCTTGACGCCCCCCTTGACGTAGAGCGCAATGACAGGCAGTTTCCTGCCTCATGAAAACTCCTACTCTGCTCACCGGATTTGCCGAGATTGCTGCCAATTATGCGGCGGTGATTTGCGATGTCTGGGGTGTGCTGCACAATGGGCAGCAACCCTTTGATGGCGTCGATAACGCCTTGCGGCAATTTCGCCAAGGCGGTGGCAAAGTGTTGCTTTTGTCCAATGCGCCGCGCCCATCTTTGAATGTGCAAAGCAGGCTGGATGAGATTGGCACCCACCGCGACGCCTATGACAATATTTTAACCTCCGGCGATGCCACCCGCAGCCTGCTCTCCGATATGCACCGCGCAGGCAAAAAATGCTGCCATGTTGGCCCCGATAAAGACCATGATTTAATCGCTGGACTGGCGATTGAACGCGTCGCCGCCGACCATGCCGATGTCATTTTATTGTCAGGTATGTATGATGACAGCACCGAAACGCCGGATGATTATGCCGATATGCTGGCGCAGTTTAAGGCGCGGGGACTGCCGCTTATTTGTCCCAATCCTGACCGTATTGTGCAATTTGGCGACCGCATTATTTATTGCGCCGGTGCGCTGGCCGAGCTTTACGAGACGATGGGCGGCGAGGTTATTTGGGTCGGCAAACCTTACCCGATGGTTTATCAGCGCGCCCGCGCCATGCTGGCCGAAATGGGTGCTGCCGAGGGCAAAATTTTGGCGATTGGCGACGGCGCAAAAACCGACATGCCCGGCGCACAACGCGCCAAACTTGACGCGCTTTTTATTGCCGGTGGTTTGGCCGCCGCCGGGGGTGAAATGGTTGAGACGCCCGAAGGCATTGCCGCCATTTTGGCTGCCGAAAATACTGCCGCCCGCTATGCCATGCGCCATCTTGTCTGGTAGGGCGCAGAGGTTTAAGAAAAGATATGACAAAACAACGCAATTATTTTGAGGGTCGGCTTTATCGCGCTTTGGAAAACCTGCCCGATGCAGCGCGTGGCTGTGTGCTGGCCATCGGTAATTTTGACGGCGTGCATTTGGGGCATCGCGCGGTGATAAAACAGGCGCGCGCCGAAGCCGACCGGCTCGGCGTCGGGCTGGGCGTGATGCTGTTTGACCCGCACCCGCGCCAATTTTTTGCGCCCGATGCGCCGCCCTTTCGCCTGACGCGACTGACCACGCGCACGCACTTGCTGCAACAAGCCGGCGTTGATGTCACCTTCGCCCTACCCTTTGATGCTGCGATGGCGGCGTGCGAAGCAGAAGATTTTATTGCCGATATTTTGGTCGAGCAGATGAGCGTGGCCAGTATTGCGGTCGGTCATGATTTTCGTTTCGGCAAAGGGCGGGGGGGCGATTTTGCCATGCTCAAAAAGGCCGGTGCTGCGAGACGCTTCAGCGTCATACAAATTGAGGCGGTTTTTGAGCCTGATACGGATACGCCCTATTCCTCCTCGGCCATTCGCCAAGCCTTGCGCGATGGCGCACCCGAACGCGCCGCCGCTCTGCTGGGGCGCAACTGGGCGATTGAAGCCGAGGTGCAACACGGCGACCAGCGCGGGCGCACAATCGGGTTTGCCACGGCCAATATGCCGCTTGTTGATTATGTCGAGCCGCGCTTTGGTGTTTATGCCGTGCAAGCGGAAATTTTGAGCGGCGCACACGCCAGTGTCCATTATGACGGCGTCGCCAATCTTGGCCTCAGACCGACGGTCGGCACGGATAAGCCGCGTCTGGAAACGCATTTATTTGATTTTAATGACGATATTTATGGTGCCGAAATGCGCGTTGAATTGGTTCACTTTATCCGTCCAGAGCAAAAATTTGATGGGCTGGAGGCACTGAAAAAACAAATTACCAAAGACAGCACAATGGCCCGCAAAATGCTAAAAGCGAAAACATGACTGAAGACGCACGAGATTACCGCGAAACGCTGAACCTGCCGCAAACCGATTTTCCGATGAAAGCCGGACTGCCCAAGCGCGAGCCAGAAATTCTCGCCTATTGGCAAAAAATCGGCCTGTATGAGCGATTGCGTAAAGCCGGCAATGGGCGCGAGAAATTCGTACTGCATGACGGCCCGCCCTACGCCAATGGCGATATTCATATCGGCCATGCGCTGAATAAAATTTTGAAAGACATTATCGTGCGGGCGCATCAAATGATGGGCAAAGACGCAGCCTATGTGCCGGGCTGGGATTGCCACGGCCTACCGATTGAATGGAAAATCGAAGAACAATATCGCGCCCAAGGCAAAGACAAAGACGCGGTTCCAGCTGGCGAATTTCGCGCCGAGTGCCGACGCTTTGCCGAAAAATGGATGGGTGTCCAGTCAGAACAATTTCAGCGTCTCGGTGTGCTGGGTGATTGGGCGAACCCCTACACCACCATGGCTTATGAGGCCGAGGCAATTATCGTGCAGGCGTTTCAAAAATTCATGATGAACGGGTTGCTCTATCGCGGCTCCAAGCCGGTGATGTGGTCGGTGGTGGAAAAGACCGCACTGGCCGAAGCCGAAGTCGAATATGAAGAGCATCGCTCGCCAACCATTTTTGTCAAATTTCCGGTCAAGGACGATGACGCATACGCCGTTATCTGGACAACGACGCCGTGGACACTTCCCGCCAATCGCGCCATTGCCTATTCAAAAAGCCTCACCTATGGCTTGTATCAAGCTGGTGACAACAGGCTGATTTTGTGCGATGCGCTGGCCGCGCAGGCTTTGCGTGCCGCCAAGATTGAAGATTTTGAACGGCTAGGCGATTTTGACCCGAACGGGTTGGTTTGCAAACACCCGCTACACAATGACGGATATGATTTCGAGGTGCCGCTTTTGCCTGCCGATTTTGTCACCGCCGAAACCGGCACCGGTCTGGTGCATATTGCCCCGGGGCATGGGCAGGACGATTTTGAGCTGGCACTCAAACACAATATCGAAGTGCCGTTCAGCGTCGATGAGGCCGGGGTTTATTATGACCATGTGCCATTATTTGCTGGTAAGCGCGTGTTGAACGATAAGGGCAAGGAGGGCGACGCCAATGGCGCGGTGATTGGCGCACTGGTTGAAGCCAATGCGCTCTTGGCCAAAGGCACGTTGCGGCATCAATATCCGCATAGTTGGCGGTCGAAAGCACCGCTTATTTTCCGCAATACGCCGCAATGGTTTATTGCAATGGACAAAACCGATTTGCGGGGTAAAGCCCTGAAAGCGATTGAGGGCGTCAACTGGGTGCCTGAAAGCGGACGCAATCGGATTTATGCAATGGTTGAAAACCGCCCCGATTGGGTGGTCTCGCGCCAGCGCGCTTGGGGGGTGCCATTGACGATTTTTTGGAACCCCAAGACAGACGAAATTTTGCAAGATGACGTCGTTAATGCACGCATTGTTGACGCGGTGAGAAAACGCGGTGCCGATGCGTGGTTTGATACCAACCCGCAAGAATTTCTCGGCGAAAAATATAATGCGGCTGATTACGAGCAAGTGAACGATATTCTGGATGTCTGGTTCGATAGCGGTGTCACCCACGCCTTTGTGCTGGAGGCACGCAATAATCTCACCTGGCCTGCCGATGTTTATTTGGAGGGCAGCGACCAGCATCGTGGCTGGTTTCAGTCTTCCTTGTTGACGGCCTCTGCCACACGCGACAAAGCACCTTACAAAAATGTTGTCACGCATGGTTTTACGCTGGATGAGAAAGGCCATAAAATGTCGAAATCGCAGGGCAATGCGGTTGACCCGTTAAAAGTGATGCAACAATCGGGGGCTGAGATTATCCGCCTCTGGACGGTTTCTTGCGATTATAGCGAAGACCAGCGCATCGGGCCAGAAATCATCAAAGCCAATACCGATGCCTATCGCAAAATGCGAAATTGTTTCCGGTTTTTGCTCGGCAATTTGGCCGACTTTGACGCCAGCGAAGAAATGGATATTGCCGCAATGGAAGAATTGGAACGCTATATGCTGCATCGTCTGAGCGAAATTGACGCCGTGGTACGCGAGGGCTATCAGACTTTTGATTTTAGAAGCATTTATCAGAGCGTGTTCAATTTTATGACGCTTGATTTGTCAGCCTTTTATTTTGATATTCGCAAAGATGCGCTTTATTGCGACCCGTCCGACAGCGTGGCGCGGCGTGGGTGTCGCGTGGTGATGGACAGAATTTTTCACGCCCTGACCCGTTGGCTGGCACCAATTTTATGTTTCACCACAGAGGAAGTCTGGCAAAGTCGCTTTGGCGAAGCGCAAGGCTCGGTGCATGAGCAGCAGTTTTTTGATGTTCAGACAGACTGGAAAAATGACACGCTGGCCGCCAAATGGGAGATTATCCGCAAAATCCGCCGTGTCGTCACCGGCGCGCTGGAAATTGAACGGCGCGAAAAGCGTATCGGCTCCAGCCTTGAAGCGGCGCCGAAGCTTTATATCAACAATGCCGATTGGCGCACCACCCTCACGGGGCTGAACATGGCCGATATTTGCATCACGTCGCAAATCACCGTGCTGGATAAAGCCGCCCCGCCCGATGCCTTCACGCTCGCCGATGTGGGTGATGTGGGCGTTGTGCCGCAACCAGCCAAAGGCAAAAAATGCCGACGCTCATGGAAAATCCTGCCTGATGTCGGCACGGTTGCAGGCTTTCCCGATTTAACCCCGCGCGATGCCGACGCTGTGAGCAAGTTTGATGCCAATGCCGTCCGCTAGCCGATATTCCCCGCTCGCCTATGGGCTTATTTGGGCGATGGTCTGCGGTGGTATTGACCAGACAACAAAATGGGCGGTGGTGCATTTTTTGGCCCTGCCGACCGGCAAGCCGCACGCCATTTTGCCGTTTATGGATTTCACTCTTATCTGGAATTATGGCATTAGCTATGGCTGGTTTGCGACTTCCGGCGGTGGCGGACAATGGCTGCTGATAACGCTGACATTGGCGATTTGCGGGTTTCTTCTTTGGATATTGAAAGCCACCGACACGCGCTTGGGGCAATGCGGCTATGGGTTGATTATCGGCGGCGCCCTCGGCAATCTGGTTGACCGACTGGTTTACGGTGCCGTGGTTGATTTCATTTCGCTGCATGCGGCAGGATTTTACTGGTATGTTTTCAATGTTGCCGATATCTGGATTAGCTTCGGGCTTATCGCACTGGCGATTGACGCGTGGCGTTCGCGCAAGCTATAGATATGGCCAATATTCTGATAAGGCTGACAAATGGATGTAATCATGCGCCCGCTCACCCGCATTGCCCTAATCATTGGCATCGCCATTATGGTGGCCGGATGTGGCTATGGTAAAAACCCGCCCAGTGAATTCAATGTGGTGACACTGCAACCCTTGATTCAGCCACCAGATTATAATTTGCGCCCCCCCGGTAGCGGGGCGACCCACAATGCGCCTCTTACTGGTGGCGAACTGGCTAAGCTCATCGTGCTGGGGCAGCCAAAAGGCGCAGCAAAACCAGATAAGGCCGAGCAAGCACTGCTTGATAAAGCGGCACATGGCGGCATCTATGGCCACGGCGTGCGTGAAGCTTTGAATAATGAAAGACGGGGAACCGTCAGCCAACCAGTCGCCACCGTAGACAAATTGGTTAAGGAGACGGCACCAGAAACACCGAAAGAACCGTAAACACCAGAAACAGAAGCATCGTAAATAAAGGAAGTATTGGCTCATGCTTGCCAATCGGCTTATCACCCTATCATTTGTCGCTTTGCCCTTTGCAGCACTGGCCACTTTATTGGCCTTGCTTGTTGTTATCCCCCCACACGCGCCAACGGGTGCGGCGGCAGAGCCAGTGGTTGAAACGGCGCGGCTTGATAATGGCATGGAGATTATTGTCATTCCCGACCATCGCGCCGAAGTGGTGACGCATATGGTGTGGTATCGCGTTGGGTCGGCCGATGAAGTGGCCGGTAAATCGGGTATCGCGCATTTTTTTGAGCATTTGATGTTTCGTGGCACCCAGCGTTGGCCGGACGGTACTTTTTCCGAGCGCATCGCCGCCCTTGGCGGCCACGATAACGCCTTTACCTCCTATGATTATACCGCCTATTTCCAGCGCATTGCGCGCGGGCGGCTGGGTGATGTGATGGCGATGGAAGCCGACCGCATGCAAAATCTGATTATCAATCCGGAGATTGTTGCGGTGGAGCGCGATGTGATTTTGCAAGAGCGTTCCTCCCGCGTTGACACGCGCCCCTCTGCCTTGCTGGCTGAGGCCGTCCGGGCGCGGCTGCATACACGCGCCTATGGCGTGCCGGTGATTGGCTGGCGCGCAGAAATTGGCGCATTGAATGCAGAAGATGCGGCAGGTTTTTATAAACGTTACTATGCGCCCGACAATGCCGTTTTGGTGGTCGCTGGTGATGTGAGCTTGGTTGATCTGCTGCCTCTGGCACAAAAACATTATGGCGCACTTCAGCCACAAAACCGGCCACGTGAGCCGCGTCCACAAGTGCAGAAATTAACCGTCAAAAACTGGCAGAAGCCCGAAATACGCCGCGATGGGCGGGTGCGCCAACCGCAATGGAGCCGCTATTATCGTCTGCCGGTTTTTACGCTTGAAACCCGCGCCGCCTTTGCGGCGTTGGATGTGGGGTTGGAAATTTTGGCGGGCGGGACAACAAGTCGTCTTTATCAACGTCTGGTGGTGCGCGACACGCTGGCGGTTGGTGCTGGTGCTTACAGCGATACGGTGCGCTTGAACAATGGCGAGGTGGTTGTTTATGCCAACCCACAAGAGATTAAAAAAATTACCCATATTGCTGCTGCCATTGATGCCGAGATTGAAAAACTGCTCACCCAAGAGATTGCGCACGATGAATTGGCGCGCGCCAAAACGCGACTGTCCGCCGAATTGATTTACGCCCGCGACAGCCAGCAAAGCATGGCACAGATTTTCGGTGCCAATGCGGTGCTGGGAATTGCCCCGCGCTATGTTTTGGATTGGCCGCAAGAAATTTAGCGCGTTACGGCACAAAATGTGCAAAGCGCACTGCGCGATATGTTACAACCCGCACACAGCATCACCGCACATTTATTGCCGGAGAAAAAATAATCATGCCGCGCCAATTTATATTGATATTTGTCCTCCTATGGGGTGCAACCACGCTGGCATCGGCCGACGTGCCAGTGCAAAAGGTGAAGGCGCGAAACGGTTTGGTGGCGTGGCTGGTTTCCGACCACAGCCTGCCCTTGATAACCGTCAAACTCGCATGGCGCGGCGGCGCACTGGCCGACCCAAAAGGGCAAGCAGGCATGGCGTCTTTAATGGCTGCGTTGATGAGCGAAGGGGCAGGTAATTTACCAGCAACGCAATTTCAACAAGCACTTGACGACAAAGCAATACGCCTCAGCTTTTCTGCCAACACCGATACAATAACCGCTTCTTTACGCTGTTTGAGCGTCCATCGTGCGCATTGCTTTGAGCTTTTGCGTCTGGCTGTCACCGCCCCGCGCTTTGACGGTGAGGTTCTGGAACGCCGACGTACCGCCAAACTGGCCGCATTGAAACGGCGCAGCCAAAGCGCAACCACGCTGGTGCGCGACAATTTTTACGAGATGGCTTTTGCCAATCATCCCTATGGCCGACCGGTAGACGGCACAGCGCAAGGTTTGGCCGCCATCACCCAAGACACCCTCAAAGCCCATCACCATCGCCATATTGCACGTGACAATCTGCTATTGGCTGTTGTTGGTGATATTGCGCCGCGTGATTTGCGCCAAGAAATGAATATGATATTTGCGCAGCTACCGGCACGCGCCACCCTCAAAACACCCTTGGCGCGTCCACCGGCCAACGGCCCTTTTCACAAACATCACTACCGTGCCGGGCCGCAAACCACACTTCTGATAGGCCATGCAGGCATCGACTATGATGATGCTGATTTTATTCCGGCCTTTGTGATGAACCAAATTTTGGGTGGTAGCGGCTTTCCCTCGCGCTTGAGCGATGCGGTGCGCGAAAAGCGCGGGCTTGCCTATAACGTTACCAGCTATTTACTGGCGCGACCACAAGCCAATCTATGGCTGGCCTCTGTCGCCAGCGACAATCGCACGGCGGCAGAAACACTGGCACTCATCCGACACGAAATGGTGCGTATGCAGAGCGAAAAATTGTCGCCTGAAAATCTGGAGGCCGCCAAAACATTTATGACCGGTGCTTATGCTCTACGCTTTGACAGTGGCGACAAAATCGCCAACCAGCTTTTGGGCGTACAATTAAATAATTTTCCAGTGAGCTATTTCACCACCCGTAACAGACGTATTCGCGCGGTCACAGCCCGCGATATACGTGCGGTCGCCCAACGCTTATTGCGGCCTGATGCGCTACTGGTTAGTTCGGTCGGCGGCAATGATTTCAGCCCAGTCATTGTCGAAAAGTGATAATCAGCTTAGTCTTACCCGATGTTCATTCTACCACTTTATGATGACAACCCGACGCAAGCTAAGACGCATTTCTCGCTTTTCTTATTGATTGCTTGTGTGCTGGTTTTTGTCTGGCAAATTTCATTGGGCGCGGAGGCGGGTGCTGCCATTCTAGCCTATGGCATGATACCGGCATATCTGTTTGGCTATATGCCGCCCGACGCCCTGCCTTATGCGATACCAGCAAGCGCGACCCTTATCACCTCCATGTTTTTGCATGGCGGCCTTCTGCATCTCCTCGGCAATATGTTGTATTTATGGATTTTCGCCGACAATGTGGAAGACAGTATCGGGCGGGTTAAGTTTCTTTTGTTCTATCTGATTTGTGGTGTTGTCGCCGCCCTGTCGCAGGCTCTGGTTGACCCGACCTCACAAGTGCCGATGATTGGTGCCAGTGGTGCCATTGCCGGTATGCTGGGCGCCTATTTAATGCTACACCCGCGCGCCAATATCCGTTGCATTGTCATTTTTTTCTTTGTCAATATACCGGCCTATATTGTATTGGGTGGCTGGATTGTGCTGCAATTTTTCAGCCTCGGACAGGCTGGCAGCGATGTGGCCTATATTGCCCATATTGGCGGTTTTTTTGCTGGTATGGTGCTTATTCCATTTTTCAAAAAAGCTGATGTCAAATTGTTTGATACACCGCACAGTAGCGCTTTTGCCGTCAGCAAAATTAACCGCCGCGCACTTCATATTCCTTCGGTGAAGCGCGAGCGCAACCATCCTTGGGAATTTTGACTGCATCAAACAGGATATCCTGATATAGTCATTGCACTGTAGGGGAAGTTATTGATGTTGCGTATGCGTCGTTTTGTGCAGAATTATTTAAATAATTACGGACAAAATTACGGCCTGCCGCTTTGCATTTTGCTGCTGGGTGTCGCCCTGCAACTGGTGCGGCCTTGGCCGGTTGAATTTCTGCAAAATCTCGTCTTTGACCAATATAATCGCTGGCATCCGCGTGTCGTCACCCAGTCGCCTGTCCTTTATGTTGATATTGACGAAGCCAGCCTTAAAGCCATTGGACAGTTCCCTTGGCCGCGCAGTGTTTTTGCCGATTTGCTCAATAATCTGACGGCGGCCGGAAGTGCCGCGATTGCTTTCGATATTCTGTTTGCCGAACCCGACCGCACCGCACCATCAGAAATTTTGCCAGTTTGGCAAAGCCTGCTGGCGGCGAAAGGCAATACGCAATGGGACGCTTTGCAAAAAGACATTGGTCGCCAAATCGACAATCCTGACGCTATCTTCGCCGACTCTATTGCGCGGGCGCCGGTGGTGCTGGCCACCATGGTCAATAAAAATGTGCGCACACGCCCAGCACCAAAAACCGGTGTGGCCGTGCGTACCAATAACACAGACGGGCAAGACCCGTTTCAGCTTGTGCCGGAAGCAGCCTTTGCCATTGCCAATCGACCGGAAATCCATGAAGCCGCCACCGGATTGGGCGCGATTAACGCGCGTATTGACCGCGACGGCATTATCCGCCGCGCTTCATTATTGCTTCGTTCCGGCGATGTCATTTATCCCAGCCTGTCATTGGAAAGCCTGCGTGTGGCGCAAGGTGCGGGTTCCATTATTGTGCGCGCTTCCAATGTGCGTGGGGAGGGTTCTTTTGCGTCGGGTTTCGGCCTGTCGCGTTTGAAAGTCGGCCAAATTATTGCCCCGATTGAACCCGACGGCAGCCTGCGCCTTTATTTTGCCGAAGCGCGTGATATCCAACGCCTATCTGCCCATGATGTGATTGCCGGACGTTTCGAGGCCGACGCGGTGGCCGATAAAATTGTTTTTATCGGTGCCGGTGCCGCCGGGTTGAACGATATTCGCACAACGCCCTTGAGCCAGAA
>CAYQFO010000024.1:0-13415 GCA_964416815.1 uncultured Rhodobiaceae bacterium
CCCCGAAGACATGGCCATGCTACACGCGCTGCGCGAGGCCGTGCTGAAACACAAGGCAGATATCGGCTTTGCCTTCGATGGCGATGGTGACCGCTGTGGCGTCGTTGATAATGAAGGCGAAGAAATTTTTGCCGATAAAATGGGCGTGCTGGTGGCGCGTGATTTGGCGCGACAACACAAAAACGCGGTGTTTGTCGCCGATGTGAAATCAACCGGCCTGTTTGCGACCGACCCGGATTTGCAAGCCGCCGGTGCGGTGACGCATTACTGGAAAACCGGCCATAGCTATATGAAACGACACACGCATGAGCTTGGTGCGCTGGCCGGTTTTGAAAAAAGTGGCCACTTTTTTTTCAACCCACCCATCGGGCGCGGCTATGATGACGGCCTCGTGACGGCTATCGCCATTTGCGATATGTTGCAGCGCACGGGTGATGCCTCCATGGCCGATTTGCGCCGTGCGTTGCCCGTCACCTATGGCTCGCCGAGCATGTCGCCGCACTGTCCCGACACGCAAAAATATGAGGTGGTCAACCGCGCCATCACCCATTTTGAAAAAATCGCCAAGGCTGGCGATAAGCTTATCGGCCAGCCCATTCGTGAGCTTGTCACCGTCAATGGCGTGCGCGTCACAGTCGAAGACGGCACTTGGGGGCTGGTGCGGGCTTCCTCCAACAAGCCGGGGCTGGTGGTGGTGGTGGAAAGTCCAACATCAGACGCCAATATGCGCGCCATGTTCAAAGCGATTGATGATTTGCTGGCGAGCTATCCCGAAGTCGGCGCATACGACCAAAAAATTGACGTCTAGATCCAAATCGCCAGCAACATACGCCCACCGGTGAGCAATAAAAAACCGGCAAAGATATTGTTCAGCCTGCGCTGCGACAGACGATGCGCCAGCTTTGCACCTATCGGGGCCGCCAACATGCTGGCCGGAATAATCACCGCGACGGCCAGCATGTTGACATAGCCAAATGAAAATACCGGACGCCCGGCCAAACCCATACCGCCAACCATGAACCCAATCGTCGCCGGAACGGCAACCAGCACACCCAAAGCCGCCGAAGTGCCGACCGCTTTATGCACGCTGCGTCCGGCCATAACCAGCAGTGGCACAGACAACATGCCACCGCCAATCCCCATCAGCGCCGACAAAAAACCGATACAAGCTGAAGTGGTTTTTTGTGCAATCAGGCCAAGACGCACCTGCCCCGATATTTGCCGATGACCGCCGAACAACATATGCACGCCAAGCCCCATAGACAGAGTGGCAAAAATCAATTTCAACCCATCCGGGCTGACATAACGCGCAGCAATCGCGCCAATCAATGCGCCGACAGCAATAAACACCCCCCAACTCAACAATATGTCGCGGTCAACCGCCCCCAGCTTCCAATGGCTACGCGCCGATTGCACACCGGTGAAACAAATAACCGCCAGCGACGTGCCGACCGCCATATGCACCTGCAAATAAATCGGCAGGTCAAAAAATACAAAAGTCTGAAACAATACCGGCACCAACACAGTGCCACCGCCAACCCCCAGCAATCCGGCAACCAGACCGGCGGCAAAACCGGCAGACGTCAGCGCAAGAACCAGAACAATCAACTCCAATTCCATCAGGCGTGTTCCACCCGTTTATTAAATGAGCGCATGAGTGCCAGTGCCTCAACCAGCACGCTTGGGTCATCGCCGCGCGTCGGGGCGTGGGTGCTCAAAAACCGCCGCCATTGTCGTCCGCCCGCTTGCCCCTGATAAAGACCCATCAAATGGCGCGTCAGCACATGCAAACCCGTGCCATCGGCAACCAATTTTTCAGCATAGGGAATAAGCTGCTCAACGACCTGATGGCGTGAGTGCACTTCTCGCCTGTCATCAAAAAACAGCCGGTCAACATGCGCCATCATATACGGTGCTTTGTAAGCAGCGCGGCCAAGCATCACCCCATCAACTTTCGCCAAATGCGCTTGGGCTTCATCAAGCGTCGCCAGCCCACCATTCAAAACAATAACCAATGCCGGAAAAGCCGCTTTCAATTCATGCACCAGCGCATAATCAAGCGGCGGAATATCGCGGTTTTCTTTCGCGCTCAACCCCTCCAGCCAAGCCTTGCGGGCATGCACACTCACTTGCCGCACGCCGATGGCAGCTGCTTTTTCAACCAATGTAAACAGAGCCTCGTGCGGGTCTTGATTGTCCACGCCGATACGGCACTTCATCGTCACCGGCAGGCGGGTCGCGTGTGTCATGGCCGCGAGGCAGTCGGCAACCAAATCCGGCTCCTGCATCAAGGATGCTCCAAAATGACCCGACTGCACGCGGGGCGACGGACAACCTACGTTGAGGTTAATTTCATCATACCCCCAGCCTTCACCAATGCGTGCCGCCTCAGCCAATTTTTCAGGCACACTACCCCCTAATTGCAAAGCCAGTGGATGCTCTTCTTGATTGTAGGCCAATAGACGCTCGCGGTCGCCATGGAGAACGGCATCTGCCGCCAGCATTTCGGTATAAAGCCGCGCATGGTGCGACATCAAACGCAGGAAAAACCGGTCATGCCGGTCTGTCCAATCCATCATCGGCGCGACGCAAAAGCGATAATCTTGAGCATCCGTCTGCATGGGCCATGTTGTCGCTTGTTTTGAATGCCCCTGCAAGTGGGTAAAAGACCTGCCGCCACCAGCGGCACATCGACAATGACTTATTTTTTATTGCCTGCCAATTCGTTAAACGGCACGTTTTTATCGACTCGAATATCCTGCGGCATGCCCAGCACCCGCTCGGAGACGATATTGCGTAGAATTTCGTCCGTGCCGCCGGCAATACGATAACCAGCACCGAACATCCATTGCGCGACAAAGGCACCGTCCATTTCGGCATCGCCTTCGCCACTCATAATGCCGCCTTGGCCCTGAATATCCATGGCGAAGGATGCCAAATCCTGCATTTTCGGACCCGACACAATTTTACCGATAGAGCTTTCCGGCCCCGGCGTTTGACCTTTCGACAAGGCAGTCAAAGTGCGGAATTTGGTATATTTCAACCCCTGCGATTGCACATACCAGTCGGCCAGATTTTCGCGCACATTGGCGTTTTGAATGGCCGCGCCGTCTTCTTGTTCGGTTTTGCGGGCCAGTTTCAAAAGTTCGGTATAGTCCACGCCCGACCCCTCACCAATCGCCAGACGCTCATTCATCAAAGTGGTCAACGACACTTTCCAACCCTCGCCAACATCGCCAAGACGCTGGCTGTCGGGAATGCGGACATCGGTGAAAAACACTTCATTGAAATTGGCATCACCGGAAATCTGCTTAATCGGACGCACTTCAATGCCCGGTGCTTTCATATCAAGAAAAAAGAACGTCAAGCCCTTATGCTTCGGCACACTGGGGTCGGAGCGGGTAACGATAATGCCGTAATCGCAAAAATGCGCCCCCGACGTCCAGACTTTCTGGCCGTTAATCACCCAGTCATCGCCATCGCGCTCGGCCTTGGTGCGCAAGCCCGCCACATCCGAACCGGCAGACGGCTCGGAGAAAAGCTGGCACCAAACTTCTTCACCATGGAGCGCCGGTTTCACATAGCGCTCGCATTGTTCTTTGCTCGCCCACGCCATCATGGTCGGAATGCACATGCCCAGACCAATTTCAAAGAAACCACCCGGCACATCAAAATGTGACTCCTCTTGCGCGTAAATCACCGACTGAATCGGCGTGCCGCCCAGCCCGCCATATTCTTTCGGCCACGTAATGGCGGCATATCCGGCGGCAGCTTTTTTGGTTTGCCATTCGCGCGCATTGACCAGACGTTCAGCCTCCGAACGCCGCGAACGACCAGCCCGCACCTTGTTCTGGTCTTTCTTTTTGGCGTTGGCTGTAAGCCAAGCACGCACTTGCTTGCGAAATTCGGCTTCTTGTGGGGTATCGTTAAAATCCATTTCAGCTATCCTCCATTAAAATATGGGGTGACTTTAAGCCACATTACTTTGTTCAAGTGCCGTCACCAGACGGTTTTTCCAACGGCTGGCATTGCCAAGCGCCAAAGCCAGCAATTTTGACCGCCGATAATGAAATTGCGTATTGGCCTCCCAAGTAAAGCCGATACCACCATGCACTTGAATGTTTTCTTGTGCCGCAAAACGATAGGCTTCGGTTGCCGACACGCGCGAGGTAGCCGCGGCAATTTCCAAATCACCACCCTCTTCGGCCAGCATCATCGCCCCATAATAGCAATTTGAGCGCGCCAATTCGAGCTTCACATACATCTCGGCAATGCGATGTTTAACCGCTTGGTAAGAGCCAATCAAGCGACCAAAAGCATAACGCTCCAAAGCATAATCCTTGGCCATATTCATCGCCGCTTCGGTGCCGCCAACCTGCTCAAACGCCATCAAAACGGCAGCCCCGGCTTCAATGCGCTTGTAATTGGCCCAGCCTTCGCCTTCCTTACCGACCAATTCGGCCGGGGTATCGGTGAATGTCAATTCGGCGTGTCCTCGCGTCGGGTCAATGGTTTCAACCTCACGACGACTGACACCTGACGCGCTCAAATCAACCACGACCAGCGACAAGGCTTGCTCACCCTTACCGCCAGTATTGGCCAATACCAGCGCAACACCGGCTGTCGCGCCATCGGCGACCGGTATTTTTTTACCGTTCAGCGTGCCAGCGGCAAAGCTTGTTTTGATGTTTTTCGGTGACGGCGCTTGTGTACCTTCGCTCACCGCCAGCGTACCAATCAACTCACCCGAAGCCAGTTTGGGCAACCAAGTCTTTTTTTGTTTGTCACTGCCGAATAATTTCAGTCCTTCAGCCGCCAGATAAATGGAAGACGAAAACGGCACCGGGGCCGCCGCACGACCCAGCTCTTCGGCAATCACGCAAAGCTCCAATGCCCCCAAACCCAAGCCGCCATATTCTTCCGGAATAGCGGCACCAGCAAAACCCAATTCGCATAAGCCCTGCCACACGCCATCATCGTGGCTTACCTCGCTCTCTAAAATTTTGCGCACATCGTCATAGCTACATTTATCTTGTAGAAATTTGCGCGCTTGATCTTTCAGCATTTTCTGGTCATCGGAAAAATCAAAATTCATCGCCACGCCTCCTTTATGTGCCTCTATCTGCCTGCCAAGCTAGTGGTTCGGGGAAAAAGCGTCAATGTAGATTCTGTGCAAATTCTGTGCGGGTAGCAATTGCTCCATATTCATTTTTCTAAAGAAAGACTACCTTTGAGCGACTGAAACTGTACTCTTTATGAATTCAGACGAAGAAACTTGATTAACCAGAAAACTGGCCAATGCCTCTCTCGTAATGGTTTTTATAAAAGCAGAATTAGAGGCGATAACTTTATTGCTTATTTCTTTATCTGTCAGAATGGCTGCGCGAACAGCTGTCCAAAGCAATCCACTTTCTCTAAATATTTTTTCTTCTTTTGCGTGTTCTTTGATGATTGTTTTCAACAGAGTGCTAAACAGCAATTTTGAATACCATGGAATTTGTTTCCAACTTTCGCCAACCCCAGCAGCAGAGATAAAAATAATGCGTTCTATGTTGTGCTTTTTCATAGCCCAAACAATATTTTTTGCACCAGTCGACAAGGTGGTCTGATCTTTCAGATTTACCGCCCCCAAACAAACGATAACACAGTCCTGACCCTCAATCGCATTGGCAACGGATTCTTGCTCCAATATATCGCCTTGAACTTTCGCAACGGATTTATCAAAATCAACTTTATTTACCGAGCGTCCAAATGCGGTGACCGTGTGGTTTTTTTGAATTGCATGACGAACGGTGCGCCTACCCGTTTTCCCGGTTGCACCAAAAACTATAATTTTTTTCATTCATTTACTTTCAAAACCCATCATATGACCCAGCATAAATTCGGCTCCATAAAACGCAACCCACAACTGCACCGGACGGCAAGGCGTCAATACAGGTTTTATGCTGTTAAATATCCGGCGAGATTATCCATTATCGTGCAGACGGTGGCGCGATGGCGTTTCAACCTGTCTTCCAAACGCCCCCAATCCGGCTCGTTTGTCGCGCGAAGTAATAATTTCTGCACAGCACGCGGCGGTTGTTTTTCACTATCCTCAAGCGACAGACTCGCAATTTGTCGCAATGCCAGATAAGTCGTCGTCGCCCCATGCAGCTTCGCATAAATATCCTCAGGCAAAACGCCTGCATCGCGCAACCGCGCCAATAAATTTTCCACGGGTGCGACAGCACCTCGCAAAGTTTCATGCGCCGCACCATGAACGAGCTGCATGGCCTGCACAAAAAATTCCACATCCACCAGCCCGCCCGCGCCGCGGCGAATATCCAACGGCCCGGTTTGCGGCTGATACGCGCCCAGACGCTGGCGCATATCTTCCACACCGCTCAGCACCTCAGCAGCACCATGCCCACGGCAAATGACCTTCTGAATATGCGTGGCGACTTTATCGGCCAATCGGCCATCATCCATGCCGCCCAACACACGCGCACGGGTCAATGCCATATGCTCCCACGCCCACGCTTTGTTTTGCTGATAATCAATAAAACCACTCAGCTTTGTCACCAAGGCTCCGGCATTGCCGGAAGGGCGCAGACGCGTGTCCACTTCATAAAGCGCACCCTCCGCCGTCGCCGCCGTCAACCCGCTTAAAAACCGCCGCACAGCACGCGCAAACCATATATCGGCGGCAATCGGTTTGGCACCATCTGCCACGCCATCCGACAGGGCAGCGAAGTCAGCGCAATCGCAAATGAAAATCAGGTCAAGGTCGGATTGCATGGCCATTTCCCCACTGCCCAATTTACCCAATCCGACAATCGCCAGTGCCGCCTCCGGTGGGGTGCCATATTGCGCCCGCATATCCGCCTCGACCGCCGCCCATATCGCATTCATTGCCTGCTCGGCCAGCTTGGTGAAACGCTCACCCGCAGCCGCCGTCATGGTTGGGTCGGCCAGCATATCGACGCCAATGCGAAACTGCCCCTCATGCACATGCAGGCGTACCTTATCCAGCACCGCTTCAAAACCATCCTCCCCCGCCGCCACAATATCAGGCGATGCCGCATCGGGATGAATAAGTGTATCCAGCAAATGCACATGGCGCGACAGCCAAGCCGCAAGACGCGGCGTGACACTGACAATATCAACCAGCAGGCGCAATATATGCGGATGCGATTGGAACATGGCAAATAATTGGACACTGGTAGGCAAGCTTTCCAGAAATGTGTCGAAGCGAAAAAAACTATCATCCGGCTCCGGCGTTTCGGCCAGTGCCGTCAGCAAAACCGGCTTCAGCCGCGTCAATGCTTCGCGCGCCCGCGGTGAGCGCGTGGCGCGGTATCGCCCCGTGTGCCAAGCCCGAATAATGCGCGAGATATCTTGCACGCGCTGAAATCCCATGCCGGACAAAGTCTCCAGCGTTTCCGGGTCATCTTCAACACCGGTAAAAACCAGATTGCCGCCCGCCCCGGCCAGACTCTCACCCTGCTCAAACAGCTTGCCATATTCGCTGCTGACATACTGTAAATGGCCGAGCAAATCGGCTTCAAAATCTTCCACCTTCGTATAACCGGCAAAACACGAAAAAGCCGCAAAAGCGTGCGGCTCGCTTGGTAGGGTTTGCGTTTGCTCATCAAGCCTCATTTGCAACCGATGCTCCATGCGCCGCAACCAATAATAAGAGGCCGTAAGCCCTTGCGCCGTCTCGTCTGAAATCCAGTTTTTTTCAGCCAGTTTTGCAAGCATCGCCACGGTGCTGCGCCCACGCAAATCACCATCGCGGCCGCCGGCAATCAATTGCTGGGTCTGCACAAAAAACTCAATTTCACGAATCCCGCCGCGCCCCAATTTCAAATTATGTCCCAATGTCACCGCCTGTGCATGGCCGCGAACGGCATGGATTTGACGTTTCATGGAATGCACATCTTCAATGGCGGCAAAATCATAATAGCGTCGCCATATATAGGGACGCAATTCTTGCAAAAATGCGTCTCCAGCAACCAAATCTCCGGCAATCGGACGCGCCTTAATATAAACAGCGCGCTCCCAATTCTGCCCCATCGATTCATAATAGGCCAAAGCCGCCGACACCGATATAGCGACCGGCGTCGCACCGGGGTCAGGCCGCAAACGCAAATCAACACGAAAGACAAAACCATCTGCCGTGCGCTCCTGCAAAATCGCACTCAGGCGGCGCACCAGTTGAACATAAAAATGACGCTCATCCACACCCCCTCCCGCAAAAATGAGCGCGTCATTGGTGTAATAGACGACAAAATCAATATCGGAGGAATAATTCAATTCGCCACCACCATGCTTACCCAGTGCAAGCACCACCAGCCCGTCACGCGAAAATTTGGCAAGCACACCGTCGCGCACCGCCTGATGCAAACAAAAATCCAATGCCGTCGCAACGGCCAAATCAGCCCATTGCGTCAACCGGCTTGTGACGGTCGGCACATCCCAAATATCGGCCATATCCGCCAGACCCGTCACCAAAGCCACCCGATTGCGTAGGTGACGCAATTCAGCCATCAGCAGTGCCTCGTCTTCCAGCTTTGACAATCTATCTGGCAAATCGTTGAGCAAATTATCCAGCACCGCGTCCGGTGCCGTGTCGGCCAAGCTCACCAATATGTCGCCATAGGTGCGCATCAGACCGGCCAGAAAAGAACTACCCTCAACCACCCAGCCGAAAAAACCCGCATGTTCTGCAATCAGGCTTTTAACCTCAGCATGGCTGTCGGCAATATCGGCCAGTTGCGCGGCTGCCGTTTCGCCATGCGGCGGGCAATCGGGCAAACGAGAAAAAATATCAGGCACCGCCATCTGTGCCATTTATGGGCATACACATAGAGACAATCAGACCCTGTGGTGCATTGGCCGATAATGCCAAATCACCGCCATGGGCGCGCGCAATAGCCGCCACCAGCGACAGGCCAAGCCCATACCCGCCACCGCTGCGACCACTCTCAAGGCGCACAAAACGTTGTTGCACGCGGTCAAAATCTTTCGGGTCAATACCCACCCCTTCATCCGCAACAATAAGCGCCACCATATCGCCTTTTATTTCTGCCGTAAGATGCACCGTGCCAGTGGCAGCATAGCGAAGCGCATTTTCAAGCAGATTGACCAATGCTTGCGCCAATAAATCACGGTCGGCCAGAAGCGGCGGCAGGGTTTTACCAATATCGGTTTTTAATGCCATCCCCGCTTCGGCAAAGACTGGTTCGTAAAGTTCGGTCATATCGGTCAACAGGGCGGTCATATCAATCGGCCTACGCCGCTCGCGGGTGATACCGCTCTCCAGCCGCGACAGCGACAAGAGCGCCGCAAAACCAGCCAGCACGCCGTCAATATCTTTCAGCGCCGCACGCGATAAATCATTTTCCGGCATTTGTTCCAACCGCGTGCGCAAGCGCGTTAGAGGCTGGCGCAAATCATGCGCCAAATTATCCGTCACCTCACGCATGGCGGCCATCAATGTGGCGAGGCGCTCCAAAGTTCGATTGATTTGCGCCGCCAGCGCATCAAATTCATGGAGCTTTCCGTCGCGCTTCATTCGCGCTTCGATATTGCCTTGCATAATGCGATGCAAATCATCGTTCAGACCATTGATGCGGCGCACATTGGCGCGCGCCAAAGCCACTGCGCCAACCAACCCCAAAACAGCCAGTGCCATCAATATTGCGACAAATAATTGCGCTATACGCTCAATGAAACGATAGGTCGCGCCAATATCATGCGCCACCAATAAAACGAGATTTCCTGTCAGCGCGACAACACGTCCGCGCATTAGATTTTCGCCCGCCGCGAACTCCAACCAATCATTGCCCCGTTGACCCACGCGCTCCGGCGGCGGCAGTCTTTTCAAATTGCCGGCCAGATATTGCCCCAAATAATCGGCCAGATAAAACAGACTGGCATCATCGGTTTCGACGCGATGGGTGATAAACTCAATCGCCGCCCCCTGCCCGCCGCGATGAAAAGCCGCACTCACCATCGCCGCATCACGCCAGACAAGATTGTCATGCGTAGCCACCAAGCGCGCCGCCATAATCTGATAAAGCCCGAAACCGCACAAAGTCGTCAGCAAAAGAAAAAAAGAAAAATAAAGCGCGCTCATACGAAAACCAATCGTGCGCAAAAGAGAAATTGAAACAACCATATATTATTTTTGCCCCTTTATCGGTTTTTCACCTTCATACAAAAACCTTTCCCGCGCACCGTATGGATAAGCTGTGGGGTGAAATCCTTATCAACTTTGTTGCGCAAATGCGACATATGCACGTCAATCACATTGGTCTGCGTATCAAGACTGTATTTCCAAACATTTTGCAACAACATGGAGCGCGTCACCAACTGTCCTTGATTCTGCAATAAATAAACAAGCAAATCATATTCGCGCGGTTGCAAATCCACCGCCTCGCCAGAGCGGGTGACGCGCCGCGTCATTAAATCCGCCTCAAGGTCGCCAACAGCCAAATGCGTCACCGCCTGCGGACGACGCACCAAAGCCTGCAAACGCGCCTCCAACTCAACCATCGCATAAGGCTTGACAAGATAATCATCGCCACCAGCCTGCAAACCTTCAACACGGTCATCCACCTCGCCCAACGCCGACAACACCAAAGCCGGAACGCTACAGCCCGCGGCGCGTAATTGTTGCAACATCGCCAACCCATCCAGCTTCGGCATCATACGGTCGACCAGCATGACATCAAAATCTCCGGCACCGACCTCTGCCAGACCAGCCTCGCCATTTTCGGCATGAACCACCTCATGACCGTTCGCCGTCAAACTGTCGGCCAATAGCCGCGCAGCCTCTACATCATCTTCAATCAATAACAAACGCATAAAACACTCTCCAAAAACAATACTACTTACAAGATTAGCTTGTATTTCTGTCAGAGGGAAGAAATCGCTTTATTTTTGCGCTACCGCTAACGCAAAAATAAACTACGCCGCGCCAACCAAAAACCAAACAGCAATAAAATAAGCGGGGTCAACCAAAGCAATAATGTGTGCGCCTCAACCACCGGACGAAACAAAACAAACTCGCCATAGCGCTCAACCACCGCCTGACGAATACGCGTATCACTGTCACCAGCCAATAATCTCTGGCGCACAAAGCCACGCAAATCACGCGCCAGACGTGCCTCGCTATCGTCAATCGACTGATTCTGACACACCAAACAGCGCAATTCTTGCGACAAAACCCGCGCCCGCGCCTCAAGCGCAGCATCCGACAAAGCCTCACCCGGCTCAATTCCATAAGCCGGAAACAACAAAACAATAAACATAAAAATAAACCGCATCAGCCTATCTCCGCACACGACCATAAAGTGCCGCCAACCCACCCAGAGCCATCATCAACGCACCAATCCAGATAAAGCCGATAAAGGGATAATACCAGACCCGCAAAACCCGCTTGTCGCCCGCCGCCTCGCCAATCACCGCATAAAGATGCCCGCTTAATTGCGGCACAATGGCGGCTTCTGTGGTTTGTCCGCGCTCGGCTTCGTAAAACCGACGCTCGGGAAACAATTCGCGTCCGGCCTCTGGCCCGTCCAAATAAACAAGCCGCCCCATTTCCGAGCGATAATTTTGTCCGGCAATCTCGCGCACACCGTCAAAGCGTAGCGACTGACCGGCAATCTGCACCGTTTCACCGGTTTTGACGGCGGTCACAATTTCCGCACGCCATGCCGTCGCCGTTAAAATCGCCAGCACCAGCACGCCCACCCCGCCATGCGCCAAGGGAGCCGCCGCCAATCGAAACGGCGCGCGCCAAAATTTCAGCCCATAGGGACGCAGCTTTTCCACCCCATCGGTCAACGCTCCGAATACCACCCACAAGGCCCCCAGCATCAGCAGCAAGGTAGGCGATAGGCCGCCCCCTATCCCATCATGCGTCAACCATAGGCCGAGCGTCACCAATATCGCCGCGCCCGCCGCCGGTATCAGCTTTTGCACCATCGATTCGCTATACAAGGGTGCCAAGGGCATCAGCAATAAAACCGGCAGGGTGAGCGGCGCGAAAATCGTATTAAAATAAGGCGCACCGACAGAAATTTTACCCAAACCCAGCGCATCCAGTGCCAATGGATAAATCGTACCGATAAAAACGGTCAAAACCGCCGTTGCCAAAAAAATATTATTGACCAGCAAAAACCCTTCCCGACTGAGCGGCGCAAAAACACGCTCCGCCAGCAGATATGGTAAGCGGGCGGCATAGACCGCCAAGCCGCCGCCCGTAAAGCTGGCCAAAATAACCAGAATAAAAACACCACGTGCCGGATCATTGGCAAAAGCGTGAACCGAGGTCAACACGCCCGAACGCACCAAAAAAGTTCCGGCCAATGCCAGCGCGAAAGTCATGATGGCGAGCAGTAATGTCCATCGTTTCAAGCTGTCGCGACGTTCTGCAACCAATGCCGAATGCAATAAGGCAGTACCAGCCAGCCATGGCATGAGCGAGGCATTTTCCACCGGGTCCCAAAACCAGAAACCGCCCCAGCCCAATTCATAATAAGCCCAAAAAGATCCAAGCGCGATACCAAGCGTTAGGAAAATCCACGCCGTCAATACCCAAGGGCGCATCCAGCGTGCCCAATCGCGGCTCTCGTGCTTGCCCAGCAAAACCGCCATCGCCATCGCAAAAACAAGCGAAAAACCAACATAGCCGATATAGAGCAAGGGCGGATGAACCGCCAAAGCCGGGTCTTGCAAAACCGGCGTCAGCCCGCGCCCGACAAAAGGGGTCGGGTCAAGCCGCGCAAACGGATTCGATGTAAATAAAGAAAAAGCCAGAAAGGCAACCCCCACCCCGCCCTGCACCGCCAAGACACGGGACACAAAATCACGCGGCAAGTGCTTTGAAATCAGGGCGAAAGCGGCACCATAGACACTCAAAACCAGAACCCACAACAGCATGGAGCCTTCATGATTGCCCCACACACCGGCTATTTTATAGGCCAATGGCTTGGCTGTATGGCTGTTGAGATAAACGATTTGCAACGAAAAATCTGACCGCACAAAGCCATAGGTCAGGCCGATAAAAGCCACCAGCACCAAAACCATTTGCGTGAACGCCGCGCGTGCGGCCATGCGCCGCGCCGCGCTAGCATCATGCCGCAATAGATAAACCGGCAGTGCCATCTGCACCAGTGCCGTCAGCAATGCCAGTATCAGCGCAAAATGGCTTAGCTCGGCAATCATGGTGCTGCCTCCCGCCAACGACCGGACGCCTTCAGGGCTGCGGCCACTTCCGGCGGCATATAGGTTTCGTCATGCTTGGCCAGCACTGTGTCGGCGACAAACAGGCCTGCCGCCGCAAACCGCCCTTCGGCCACCACGCCCTGCACCTCGCTTGGGGCGCATGATAAGGCGGCAGATGCTTGGCAACGTGTGGTGGA
>CAYQFO010000025.1:0-10711 GCA_964416815.1 uncultured Rhodobiaceae bacterium
GAAGCTTCACGAATCGGCAAATCCCCCTGTCCGGTCAGCACCTCGTCGAACCGCAACATAATATCCATATTACCGGACATCAGCCCAACCGTGTCACGGGTTGAAGAAAGCGGAATAACATTGCCGGTGCCGTAGCGCCCGACTGTCGGGCGGAAACCGTAAACACCGGACAAAGCAGCCGGAATACGTAGGGAACCACCAGTATCCGTACCCAGCCCAATATCAACAATACCGGCCGCAATGGCCGCCGCCGTGCCGCCGCTACTACCGCCCGCAATATACTCCAGATTGGTCGGATTTCGCACCGGCCCGAACACCGCATTATTGGAGGTGATGCCGAAGGCAAGCTCGTGCAGATTGGTCTTGCCGATGAGAATGGCACCGGCCTCTTGTAGCTTAGTGACTGCCGGAGCCGAGTGCGGCGGCGTTTTGCCCCGTAAGGCGACCGTGCCGCCCGATGTCGGCATGAAATTCGTGTCGATATTATCTTTCACCACATAGGCGATGCCTTTAAGCGGCAGGTCAGCGGGTGACTCCTGCGCCATGCGCTCTGCCAGCTGGTCAATTTGTCGGTCAATATCTGCCTGATTCAGCCAGATGAATATATTCAAATCGACCGCCGCCTCGGCGCGTTGCACAACAGCGTCGATATTTTTTTTAATCCACGCCGCTTCTATATTGCCCACCCATTCGCAGGCAGAAAGGCCAAACACCAGACCCATGCCCACCGCCAACTTAATTATGTTTTTCCGGGTATTGTGTCGCATGATAACCTCCATCAATCATTTAGTTCGGCAAAAAAATGGTGCACCTGCCTAAGCAGATGCACCAAAAAATGATGCAGTGTAGAAGTAGGGAGCTACTCCCACACTGCATCGCGACTGCTTAGTATTTCCAAGCGATAGAAGTCCCTATCAAGGCAGGGTCGCCCAATTTACCGATAACGCCAGCCCCAACTGTATAAACATGGCTGAAATAGCGTTCGTCGGTTAGGTTTTTGCCCCAGAGGCTAAATTCCCAGTTGGCATCGTTCGGCGTATAAGCCAAACGCGCATCCAGCAATTTGCGTTCATCCTCTTTGGAAAAGTCATCTAGCACATCGGCGCGCACCTCAGCGGAATAGCTGTAATCCGCCGATAGAGTCCAAGACCCAATCATGGTCGGCATATCCCAGACAAAGCCCAGAGAATATTGCGCTTCTGGAGCCCGGTTCAATTCGCGTGTCACAATGACATCTCGCCCCGGATCCGTTTCGAAATATTCACGGAAATTGACTTCCTGCTCAGTGTCCAGCAGACCAATGCCAGCAGTCCAAGTGAAGTTAGCACTTGGCATATGGGTCAGTTCCAGTTCCACACCGTTGATTGTGGCATCGCCGGAATTAATGGTACGGAACTGCCCAAAAGCGTCGTCTCCGACTTTGACTTTGACACCGTCTATCCCGGCAAATGATCCGCCTGCATCCGTCACCAATAATGGACCAAAACGTTGATACTGCAAGTTCTTGTAATCAGTCTGGAACACAACCGCATTGACCCGCAATGTATTGTCGAGCAATTCGGCCTTGAAGCCGATTTCAATGTTTTCAGCTTCTTCTGGCTCCAATTCCAAATTCAACGCATCTGCTACAGTAGCCGGTGCGGCACCGAAGCCACCCGATTTGAAGCCACTGGCCCATGAGACATAGACCAAGGTATCATCACCCGGCGTATAGTTGAGCGAGACTTTTGGTGAAACATCTTCCCATGTGGCACTATCGGAAACGCCACCAGTCGCCATTTCAACATCTCCGATGTCGCCACTGATAATAAAGGGAAAGGGAACACCGTCTTTAGCAAATGAGGTGATGGATTTTTCATCCCTCGTCCAGCGCGCACCAGCTGACAAAGCCCAGTCCGGCACAAAGCGCCAATCAGCATGGGCAAACACAGCCACGCTTTCGGTCTCATTGATTTGCCGATAACCATCGTTGCCAACTGGGGCACCCCCAACGACGCGGAACCATTCAGTGCGGTCGGTATCCTCTTCCAGCATAAATGCTCCGGCGACCAAATCGAAATTATCAGCAAGACTTCCGGCCCAGCGCAGTTCATGGCTGGTTGCCTCGGTCTCGTCATAAATATCATCAATCAGAGCGAAGACTGCCCCACCGACTGAATCCATCTCCCAATCAGCCAGTGTTTCGTAGCTGGCGGCAATATAGGTCAGCTCGCCGCTGGCCACTTCCGTGGTCAATTTCAGACTATAGGTATCCGAATCGCTCTTCGAAAAACCGGGTGCCGGATTGGCTGATTTAAGCCCATCAATGTCGCCACCTGCAGCAAGAAAGCCGCCACGGGTGCCAAGCAAGGGGCCATCGGCGATAGTGCCACTGGGACCCACCTTATTTGGATCCTGCCCGGGAATGGGAATGCGGGCAATATCACTATTATCGGTGGTTTGGCTACTGGCGGTTACAAGCAATTCAGTTGCATCGCTCATTTCCCAAAGCACTTGGGTGCGCCAGCTTGTGGCCATTTCATCCAGCAACTCCTCGCCATTCAACGCATTAATCACAAAGCCATCGTGATTACGGTTGTTGACTGAGAACTTAACCGCCACACTGTCGCTTATCGGTCCGGTGATATAGGCACCGATATTTTGGGTGTTATAGCCGCCGAGGTCAATTTTACCACGGGTTGACCATTCATCCAAAGAGGGCTTTTTCGACCGAATGTTAATCGTGCCGCCAATGGCGTTTTTGCCCCATAGCGTACCTTGTGGCCCGCGCAGGACTTCTACCTGTTCAACATCAAAAAAGTCAAATGCCGCATTTGAACTACGCCCGCAATAGGCATCAGCCAAGCACACTGCAAGTGAGTTCTCCGTACCCGCACCATCATCATTTGAGGATATGCCGCGCATACTGAAAATAGCCTGCCCGGGGCTGAAAGCACTGAAAGTAAAGTTCGGCACTTTGAACTGCAAAGTTGACGGGTCATGAATATCGGCCCGGTCCAAAGTTTCGCCAGTCAAGGCCGTCACCGCCACCGGTACGTCTTGCAGATTGCTGACGCGCCGCTCGGCCGTCACAACCACTTCATCAAGCTGCGCCCACGCGCTGCCGCTCATGGCCAAAAGTGCGCCTATTGCACATCCGCCTAACCGAGTGCTCCATTTGGCACTGGCTTTATTGTTTCCCTTAATCCTCATTATAAGTTCCTCCCAGTTAATAAGTGTAGCTCGGGCCAGTGGCTCAGTTCGGCACCTCTGATTTCTCCATCAGCGGAGAGACTAAAGGTATGCTCACCAAATACAAAGCACCGTAAGCAACCAGACGCATTCAAGAACACGCCATCGACCAAATGATTAAATAATCAGCCGAGTAGTTAACATGTTATGTTTATACGAATGCTTGTCAAGTAGAAAATTTACTTTTATCAGCTGGTGTCAAATTCGACATTGAGCCTGCCCGACCGCCTTTTTATCGACGACAGGGAGATTTGGCAACCCAGCACATAACCCTGTTCAATCTCCCAATCTTCCAAAGCATAATTACTGGCCATATCAGTCTTGCCCTGTGTGACCAGACAGCGACACGTGCCGCACATGCCGCCGCGACACGAGAATGGCAGATTGACACCGCCAGCGCGCGCGGCATCGAGTAATTCAGGATGTTTTTTTGTCAGGCGAACCTCTTCAGCTATGCCGTTGATTGACACGCCCACTATCAGCCCTTTTTCATTGTGGGCCGTTTTTTTCTGGTTTGGATGGTGCTTTTGAGCGGCCATGGGTTGGTGTTGCGCGATAAACTCTTCGGAAAATATCACCGCATCCGACACCCCCTGTTTTGTAAGAGCCTTGGTGATGGTGCCGGTCATTAATCCGGGGCCGCATATGTAATAGCGCGCACCCTCACCTTGCGGGATAAGTCCCAAATCAAAGAATTTTTTTATCTTTCGAGCGTCAAGGCGACCATTGAACTGATGCAAATCGCGCTTTTGCTTGGAGAACAGAAAAGACAAGTTGAAGCGTTCGATATACTTGTCTTTAAGATTCTGCAGATCCTCCAGAAAAATAATGTCCACGCTCTCTTTATTACCGAAAAAAAGCGTCACCGTCTCATCTGCTCGCTCCGATAGGATGGCATTTATCATTGAAAAAATGGGCGTAATTCCCGAACCGGCTGCGAAATAAACATGATGGCGCCCGCTATGATTGCGAAACAGGCCACGCGGTTGCGAGACAAACAATTTATCGCCGATTTTGGCAGTGTCGCAAAGACGGTTCGACACAATGCCGTCGGAAAGGCGTTTGACGCCAATCGTCAAAATGTCATCGTTTGGACGAGACACCACCGAATATGAACGCGTGATGGTTTCACCTACCCAATCAGTCTGTAAAAGCACAAACTGGCCGGGTATATGCCGATATGTATCGGCCAGTGCTTGGGGAATATGAAATCCCAGCGCAACCACATCAGATGCCACTTCTTCGCGGCTGACAATCTCCAATGACTTGGTCATTTATTCTCCTAATGGCACTTGAAAGCCTCAAACGGCTCTTGGCATTTTTGGCATTTATGAGATGACTTACATAAGGTCGAACCGAATGCACTGACCATCACCGTCTCACGCGATTGGCAAATCGGACATTGCGCCGATGCGTCATTTTTTTGCAGGTCGGGCAGCGCGATACCCGCCTCTTGCAATTTCTTGCGCCCTGCCTCGCTTATCCATGCCGACGACCAAGCCGGTGAAAGGACACGGCGAACCTTGATGTTTTTATAGCCCGCCTCGGCCAAAGCAGATTGCACATCCTGCAAAATGACTTCAGTCGCAGGACATGCGGTAAAACTCGGGATAATATCGACAACATAATTATTGCTGGTCTTTTCAAACCATACATCGCGCACCATTGCCAAATCCCCAAGCGTCAGCACCGGCAATTCCGGGTCAACGACCTGACAGGCAATGCGCTGTATGGCATCGCCTACCGCGTCTCGTTTTTTTTCACGCTGGGCTTGGCTTTTTACCATTCCAGCCCCGGATAGCTACGCTGCATGAATTGTAAATCAGTCAGCAAATGGCCTAAATGCTCAGTATGGCGACCTTTGCGCCCGGCACAATGAAGGGCTTTTTTATCAATTAAGGAAAGTCCGGCCCGACCAAGTGTCGCCGCCACGGCTTCTTTCCATGGTGCCTGCAATTGACCACAATCGGGCAACCGCCATGTCACTGGCAAAGCCGCGCGACAGGCATCATTAGCAAAAAGTTCATCGGTAAAGCCGGATAAGCAGTCAATGGCCTGCACCAAACGCTGATGGCTTTCTTTTGTCCCATTGCCCAGCCGCTCAATCCAATCGGCAGAGTGTTGCAGTTGATAAGCCGACTCTTTTTCTGCGCGCTGCCCGATGGCTTGCAGGGTTTCATCTTTGCAATCGGTCAGCGCCGTCCAAAATAAGTGATAAAAGCTGGAAAACAGATACTGCCGAAGGATGGTGTGGGCAAAATCGATATTGGGCTGCTCAACCAGCTGGACATTAAGGAACTCGTTTTGCGGGCGGAAGTAAACCAAATCATCCTCGCTACGCCCTTTGTCTTCAATCTCCGCCGCATAGCCATATATGGCACGCGCCTGACCCAATAAATCAAGTGCGGTGTTGCATGAGGCAAGCTCCTCTTCCAAGATTGGTGCCTTGCCGACCAGCGTTATTAAATTTTGCGCCAGTATCACATGGTCGTCGGCCAGACCAAGCAGATACTCAAAAAATACCTTCTTTGTTGCACGCGCCATTACATATGCTCCATATCATCCGGCACGTCATAAAAAGTCGGGTGACGGTATACTTTTGATAGCGCAGGATCAAAATTTTTGCCTTGCGCGTCGGGGTCGGAAGCGATGATGGATGCCGACGCCACAACCCAAATCGATATGGCCTCCCCCCGGCGGGTATAAACATCGCGCGCCGCCTGCATAGCCATTTCCTCATCAGGCGCATGCAGAGAGCCGGCATGACGATGGGAAAGGCCATTTTTCTGCCGCAGAAAAACTTCCCACAAAGGCATCATCGTTGAATGAGCCATGAGCTACGCCGCCTGCTTTTTGGTTTTCTTGGCCGTATGTGCGGCCAGTGCATTGCGCACCCAAGCACCATTTTCATGCGCATCGCGATAGTTTTGCGACCGGTCACGATTGCATATCCCTTCGTCAGCAATAACTTGCATGAATTCAGTCCATTCAATTTCACCGAAATCGTAATTCTTGGTCTTGCGATTCCACCGCAAATCGGCATCAGGAATGGTTAACCCCAGACGCTCAGCTTGCGGCACGGTGGCATTGATAAATTTTTGCCGCAACTCGTCATTGGAAAACCGTTTGATTTTCCATTTCATTGATTGTTCGCCATGCACGCTGTCTGCATCTGATGGGCCGAACATCATCAAAGCTGGCCACCACCAGCGGTCAAGCGCATCTTGCGCCATAGCCTTTTGCGATTTACGCCCTGCGCACAGAACTTGCATAATCTCATAGCCCTGGCGTTGGTGAAAGCTCTCTTCACGGCACACTTGAACCATGGCCCGCGCATAAGGCCCATAGGAACACCGACAAAGCGGTATCTGGTTCATTATCGCGGCCCCATCAACCAACCAACCGACCGCACCGATGTCGGCCCATGTCAAAGTCGGGTAGTTGAAAATAGAAGAGTATTTGGCGCGCCCCTCAAAAAGGTCTTCAACCATTTGCTCGCGCGAAACACCGAGCGTTTCCGCCGCGCCATAAAGATACAAGCCGTGGCCAGCCTCGTCTTGAACTTTGGCCAGCAAAATTGCTTTGCGCCGTAGCGTCGGCGCACGCGTCAACCAATTCGCCTCCGGTTGCATACCGATAATTTCAGAATGCGCATGTTGACTGATTTGGCGCACCAGCGTCTCACGATATCTACGCGGCATATCATCTGTCGGCTCTATTTTAATTTCTTTATCAATGCGCGCTTGGAAGGCGTTCAGAAATTTACGACTCTCAGTGGCAGTCGTTGTGGAATCCGTCAAACCTTGGGAATACATGGGCTATCCTTTCACTTTCGGTTATCAATGACACGATGTGCCTTGCCCTCTGAACGAGGAACGCCACCCGTGTCGTGAACGATGACTTGTGTCGTTACGCCAACACTGTCTTTAATCTCGTGTTGCAGTTTTTTGGCGGTCGCCTGCCGGGACTCTTTATCAGCAGTGGCATCAGCCAATGTCTCGACATGAACACACATGGAAGACATTCGGCCATTTTGACTAAGCTCAATTTGATAATGCGCACTGAGGCCATCGCATTTGATGACTTGCTCTTCAATTTGCGTTGGAAAAACGTTCACGCCGCGCAAAATAATCATATCATCCGAGCGACCCGTAATGCGCTCCATCCGCCGCATACTGCGCGCCGTACCCGGCAAAAGACGCGTTAAGTCGCGTGTTCGGTATCGCAAAAGGGGCAACGCCTCTTTGGTAAGCGTGGTGAACACCAACTCCCCCAAATCGCCGTCTGGCAGAATTTCACCGCCCTCCGGATTGATAATCTCCGGGTAAAAATGGTCTTCCCAAATATGCAAACCATCTTTCGTTTCAACGCACTCATTAGCCACGCCCGGCCCCATAATCTCTGACAAACCATATATATTGACTGCATCAATGTTGAAAGCCTTCTCTATTTCAGTGCGCATTTCCTCCCCCCATGGCTCGGCACCAAAAATGCCGACTTTCAGTGAACAATCGCCAGCCTCAAGCCCCTGCGCACGAAACGCATCCAAAATGGCAAGCATGTAGGAAGGCGTGACCATAATAATGTCCGGCTTAAAATCACAAATTAATTGCACCTGCCGGTCGGTCATGCCGCCGGAAACCGGAACCACCGTGCACCCTAGTTTTTCAGCTCCATAATGCGCCCCCAGCCCACCGGTGAACAACCCATAGCCATAGGCGATATGAACCATATCGCTCGGCTGACCACCACTGGCCCTTATCGATCGAGCCACCAAATTTGCCCATGTCTCAATATCATTTTTTGTATAACCAACCACTGTCGGCTGGCCAGTTGTGCCGGAAGACGCGTGAATGCGTCGCAGCTTTGTACGATCAACGGCAAACATGCCGAAAGGGTAATGTTGGCGTAAATCGTCTTTCGTCGTGAAAGGTATCAAAGAAATATCTTCCAAACAACGAACATCGTTAGGGTTCAATCCAATCTTATCAAACCGCGCACGATAAAACGGTGAGCAATCGTAAGCATACTGAACCAAGCTCAAAAAACGACTCTCTTGCAATCCACGAAGCTCATCTTGCGATGCCGTTTCAATAGGCTCCAGTGCCGCCCCGCTACGTTGCAACGTTTTTGCCACCATTTGTCCTCAATTACGAACGGCAGAAAATTTCGGTGCGCGCTTGCCGGTGAAAGCATCCACGCCCTCAGCATAATCCCCCGCCTGCCCGGCCTCTCGCTGGTAATCGCGTTCCAAATCCAATTGTTCCGACAGCGAATTATTGTGGCTCAGATGAATAGCGCGCTTGATGAGGTCAGCAGAAACCATTGACCCCTGAGCTAACTCGTTGGCTAGCGCACGTGCCTCATCCATCAAATCCGCATCGGCCACGATGCGCCATATCATGCCCCATTGTTCGGCTTGTTCGGCACTGATTGGGTTGCCTAGCAAAGCCAACGCCTTAGCGCGTGCTTCGCCAATAATGGCGGGCAGGAGATAGGTGCCGCCGCTATCCGGCAAAAGACCAATTTTGGCGAATGCCTGAATGAAACGAGCGGAAGACGCCGCCAGCACAATATCGCAAGCAAGCGCTAAATTTACACCGGCCCCCGCTGCAATGCCGTTTACAGCACAAACAACTGGTTTCGGCATGTCACGAATGAGACGGATAATCGGGTTATACAAATCTTCAAGTGTTGCCCCTAAATCAATTTGAGGACCGTCTTGGCTGGGCATCTGTTCTTGCAAATCTTGCCCGGCGCAAAACCCGCGTCCGGCCCCCGTCAGCAACACAGCACGCACTTGATTATCATCTCTCGCTTTTTTCATAGCTTGTAGCAACAATTCATGCATCGGTACGCAAAACGCATTTAATTTGTCGGGTCGATTCAAAGTTATGAGTGCTACATCGCCCTCAATGGCGAAACCTATCAACGCTTCCTTTTCTTCCTGCTTGCGAGCCATAGGAACCAACCTTTCAGCCTTTCTCGGCGTTTTAATCATCTTGTGCAAAAAAAACTTGCGCCAGTATACGATAAGGTTCTATCTATAATTGATTGACTGATTAGTCAATAAACCGATTTAATCTTTATCACAATGAAGAAAAAAACATGGCCACGGAAAATTGAAACGACCACTGGCCGCACTTGTTTGTGCTGGGGGACAATGTTTGTGCTGGGGGACAATGCGGCCAAGAAAAGGGCCGCCCGTAGGCAGCCCCTCAATGTTGCAAATTCTGCTTGTTAATCCTAGCTTTAAGAACTGCCTATTTCCACTGGCCTTATAATAAGCAATAATTTAAGTGTCTGGCAAGAGAAAAAGGAACACATTATGAAATATCGTCTTGGACTTGATGTCGGCACCAATTCGCTCGGTTGGAGCGTGTTGGAATTGGAGAGTGATACGCCGACGGGTATTGTCGCCGCTGGTTCGCGGATTTTTTCGGATGGCCGCGACAGCAAAACGAAAGCGACACTCGCCGCCGACCGGCGCGAGGCCCGTTCGGCCCGCCGCCGCCGCGATCGCTATAAGCAACGCCGCACTGATTTGTTGAACGAACTGACTAAGGCCGAACTGTTTCCTGCAGATGACACCGAACGTAAAAATCTGCAAGTGCTGAACCCGTTGCAATTGCGGGCGCAGGCACTGACGAAAAAACTGACCCCGCACGAAATCGGGCGCGCTTTGTTTCACTTGAATCAACGCCGTGGCTTTAAGAGTAATCGGAAAGACCGGAGCGAGGAGACCACGAGCGGCAAAGTATCCGGTTCGGTACGGATGCTGTTGCAGGATATGAAGCTAATTGATACGCTTATGCCATCGGACGAATATAAAGAACTGTCTAAGGAAGACCAAAAACTTGCGCGACAAGCTGAAGCACAAGCCCGCAACGCCGCTCTCGAAAAGCTGGCCGAACAGAAAGATTTGAGCTTCGGCAGTTTTCTGTATGCACGGCAAAAGAAAGGCGAACCAACCCGTGCCAGACCGGGTGCCGGTGATGATGGCAAGCTTTACGATGTCTACCCAACCCGCGAAATGTATGAAGATGAGTTCGATAAAATCTGGGACGCGCAGGCCAAGCATCACCCGAAACTCATGATGAAGGAGGTGCGCTCTCGCATTCACAAAATCATCTTCACCCAACGCCCACTGAAGCCACAAATCCGTGGTCAGTGCACCTATTTACGCGAGGAAAAGCGCACCTTCCGCGCCATGCCGAGTTTTCAACAATACCGGATGTACCAAGAAGTCAACAATTTGGAATGGAACACGGCCGACCGCCGACACTGCCTGACCGATTACCCCGAAGCGCGCGATGCGATTATTGACCTGCTTGAAAAAGTCACCACAAAAAACGGGCAGCTTGTATGGAGCAAAATGAAAAATGTCCTCAAGAATAGGGACATTGTAGAAGGCAATATCGAGTTCAATTTTGAGACTCCCAAGCGCAAGGCCTTTGACGGCAATCTGACGTCAAATGTC